>JABSRY010000459.1 GCA_013214985.1 Hyphomicrobiales bacterium | reverse complement strand
TCACAAAGGATAAAGTCGACATCTTCGACATTATCGCGTGTGAAATCTTTAATCGCATCGGTTACATGTGGAATCACCTGCACCGTGCCGCCATTATATTCACCACGGCGCTCTTTTGCCAGCACCTGCTGATAAATACGCCCTGCTGTTACATTCGCTTTGCGGGTTAAGTTTACCCCAGTAAAGCGTTCGTAATGACCTAAGTCGAGATCGGTCTCGGCTCCATCATCGGTTACATATACCTCTCCATGTTGATAAGGCGACATTGTGCCTGGATCAACATTCAAATATGGATCAAGTTTGCGGAATTTCACAGAAAAACCACGGGACTGAAGGAGTGCACCAAGAGCCGCTGAAGCCAGCCCTTTACCTAATGAGGAAACCACACCACCTGTTATAAAAATAAATCGCGCCATGGGATTATAGGATACACATATTTTCAGAAATTCCAAAAGATAAATGCACATTTGAACAGTTTTCAACGGTCGTAAAGTATTTTACATAAATTGAAAAAAACTGTTAAAAGAATATATAGTTAATTTTGTTAACTATATATGTTTTAAATACACCATATGAAAGAAAAATATGTACCCAAATTATCATTTAGACCGTTTAAGCTTTTTAATCATAGATGATAATACATATATGAGGCGCATTATTCGTTCTATATTAAACGGCGTGGGTATACGCAATATAACTGAAGCAGAAGACGGTGCGGCTGGTTTTGAAGCAATGACCCATTACAACCCTGATATTGTTATTCTGGATATGCTAATGCCGATTTTTGATGGCATTGAATTTTTAAATTTAATAAGAACCCCTACAAATGAACATGCATTTATACCTATTATTGTTATCTCGGCACATTTAGAATCAGAAAAAATTATTGCAGCGCGTAATGCGGGTGCAAATGAATTTTTAGCAAAGCCTGTTGCATCCAAAGATTTATTATCGCGTATTATAAATGTTATTGACAACCCCAGACCATTTGTGAACACGCCTGCCTATTTTGGCCCTTGCAGAAGAAGAGCCAATATAAAGATTAAATTTAGAGACCGTCGCAAGAATAATGATGAAAAGTTTTTGGTGCCAATGGCAACCCAAACATAATTTGCAATATTAGCTATTATTTTTTTTACTCATAACATAGATTAATTTTTTATAGGCCAGTTCTTCGCGACGTTTTTGGGGTGTATGAATGGGCCCTGAAACAAAAGTTTCGACGCCTGTTTGAGCATCTATAACAACAGTTTTAAAATATTGTCCTATTTGATGATGTTCAAAATACACTTCGGTCATAGCAATTTTACCTGTAAAAAAAATTCAGTAAATTATAAATGCATTTTTACTCTAAAGTAAATAGCTAATCAGCTACGACTTAAATCAAAATGTGTCCATAACTCATCTAGTGCCAAAACTAGATTATCTAAATTTTGTCTGCTATGCATTGGCCCTGCAGTTAACCGAATACGTTCTGAACCACGAGGTACTGTTGGGTAATTGATAGGTTGAACATAAATGTCATACTTGTCTAATAACAAATCAGTTAGCTGTTTACATTTCACCGGATCGCACACCATAACGGGTATAATGTGGGTTTCATTTTCAATAATCGGTAAATTTTTATCGAGCAACATTTGTTTTAGAAGCGCGACATTGTCTTTTTGGGCTTGGCGTTCGACCCGACTATTTTTTAAATGCTTGATAGATGCAATTGCACCTGCAACAATTACTGGGGCTAAAGACGTTGTAAAAATAAAACCAGGTGCATAGGAGCGAATGGCATCAATAAGGTCTTTATTACCCGTTATATAACCGCCCATAAGGCCAAAACCTTTGGCTAAGGTACCTTCGATCACATCAAGCCTATCTTGTAAGCCCTCGCGCTCTGTAATGCCGCCACCTGTTGGCCCATACATGCCAACTGCATGCACTTCATCGACATAAGTCATCGCGTTATATTTATCGGCTAAATCGCAAAACTGTTTAATGGGTGCAATATCACCATCCATCGAATAGACGGATTCAAAAGCTATTAATTTAGGGCAGTTAATATCAACCGATTTAAGCTTTTGTTCAAGGTCAGCCAAATCATTATGTTTGAATATTTGTTTGTTGCCCCTGCCCGCTCTAATGCCTTCGATCATTGATGCATGGTTATTTTCATCTGAAAAAATAATTAGATTTGGCAATAATTTATAGAGAGTGCTTAGCGTTGTTTCGTTTGAAATATAGCCAGAAGTGAAAAGCAAAGCTGCTGGTTTGTTATGTAAATCAGCTAGCTCTTTTTCTAGTGCAACATGGTAAAAAGTGGTGCCCGATATATTGCGCGTGCCTCCAGAGCCCGCGCCCACCGTATCGATAGCATCATGCATTGCAGCGATAACATGCTCATTTTGCCCCATGCCCAAATAATCATTTGCGCACCAAATGGTAACATTTTTTTGCTCGCCCTTATCATTTGAATAAATAGCGTTTGGAAACGCGCCTCTTTGGCGTTTTAAATCTGCAAATTCTCTATAACGTCCTTCGGCTTTAATAGCATCGATGGAGGTTTTGATAATTTTTTGATAATCCATATTCATAATATCCTGTAGTTGCATGAGATATATAAACAGTTTTGAATGATTATAAAAGTGCTAAATTGCCGCAGTCATAAATTTAACTTGAAGGAGATTATTAGCAATAATTATTGGAATTAGCAACAAAAAAGCCCTCAAGAAACCCTAAGAGCTTTTAAGATATTAAAATAGTAATATTTTAATTATTTAGCGCAAATTTATCTAATTTATAATGTTCGCCAATGATGGTACGCACTGTGCCTGTTGATGAGCGCATAACAATGGT
>JABSRY010000458.1 GCA_013214985.1 Hyphomicrobiales bacterium | reverse complement strand
ATATCTGTTGAACAAACGAAACAGAAATATAATATATTAATATGTGACAATGGGATAGGGCTGCCTAAAACGGGCAGGCATAAATTACTTGAACCCTATATGACGACCAGAAGCAAAGGTACAGGGCTTGGGCTGGCAATTGTAAAACGCATTATGGAAGAACATGGTGGAAATATCAGCCTAAATGATAGCCCTACAAATAGTAAATACGAACATGGCGCGCTTATAATATTAAGTTTTCCAATTAATTACATAAATGACGATTCTATAGGAGTAAATAATGGCCGCTGATATACTTATCGTTGATGATGAAATTGATATTAGAGATTTAATTGCCGGCATACTTGAAGATGAGGGCTATGAAACCAGAACGGCTAGTAGTGCCGATAGCGCGTTGGCCGCAATTAAAGATCGCCGACCTTCTCTTATTGTTCTTGATATATGGTTAGAAGGCAGCCGTTTAGATGGGCTCGAATTATTAGAAATAGTAAAAGCTGCTCACCCACAACTACCCATCGTTATTATTTCTGGTCATGGCAACCTTGAAACTGCGGTTTCTGCTATCCGCAAAGGTGCGTATGATTATATTGAAAAGCCGTTTAAAGTGGATCGTCTAATTTTATTAGTTGAACATGCGTTAGAGATTTCGACTTTAAAACGTGAATATACCGAATTAAAACAAAAATCTGGCGAAGATCATATTATTGGTAATTCACCTTTAACTAGACAATTAATTCAAAATATAGAAAAAATTGCCCCAACCAATAGTCGAATTTATATTACGGGTTTGCCAGGTACAGGTAAAGAATTAGCCGCCCGCTCCATTCACCAAGCATCATACCGTGCAAATAGACCCTTTATTTCAATTAACAGCGCCGCTTTAGTTGCCGAAAGAATGGAAGAAGAGTTATTTGGAATAGAAGATATAAATGGAAATGTAACCAAAATTGGTGCCTTAGAGGAAGGTCATGGTGGCACGCTAATGATCGACGAAGTCGGCGACATGCCAATAGATACGCAGGCAAAAATATTACGGGTTTTGGTTAATCAACAGTTTGAGCGCGTTGGTGGGCATAAAAAAGTTAAAGTCGATGTTCGAATCATTAGCACTTCAAGCCGAGACTTAACTATGTCTATTGCCAAGGGTGAGTTTAGAGAAGACCTATATCATAGAATTGCGGTTGTACCGCTTCATGTGCCTACTCTAGAGGAAAGGCGTGAAGACATACCGACATTGATTAATGAATTTTCATGTAATTATTGCCAAACTAGCGGTTTGATTGAAAAGAGTTTTAGTGAAAATGCGATAGCAATGTTGCAAACAAAAAACTGGCCTGGTAACGCACGTGAACTGAAAAACCATATTGAACGGCTTATAATTTTAAAAGGCGAAGATAGCGATAATATTATTTCGGTGAAGGACATTCAAGATGTCGAAAGCTTGAGCGATAAGCGTATGGTTGGCTTTTCTAATACAGAAATTATGTCACTACCTTTAAGAGATGCACGCGAGTTATTTGAAAAAGAGTATTTAACCACACAGATTAGCCGTTTTAGTGGCAATATATCTAAAACGGCTAGTTTTATTGGTATGGAACGCTCTGCTTTACATCGCAAATTAAAGAGTCTTGATATTAGAATCGATAAATCTATCTAAAAACCAAAAATAAAGGCAGCCATTTAATGACTGCCCTAATTTTTATCGAACGGTGTTTTTATAAACCAAGCTTTGTTTTTATCATATCACTTACCGCTTGTGGGTTTGCTTTACCGCCAGTGGCTTTCATTACTTGACCAACAAACCAACCTGCCATTTTTGGCTTTGCAATTGCTTGTGCTACTTTATCAGGATTTGCGGCAATAACTTGATCAACTGCTTTTTCAATAGCACCTGTATCAGTTACTTGTTTCATGCCGTTATCTTCAACAATTTTAGCAGGCGCATCACCAGTTTTTAGCATTAGCTCAAAAACTTCTTTTGCAATTTTATTAGAAATTGTTTTGTCGGTAACTAAACCAACTAATTCACCCAATGCATGTGCAGAAATAGGAGAGTTCGCAATTGTAAAACCCTGCTTTTTAAGCATTCCAAACAAATCGCCAGTTACCCAATTTACCGCCAATTTGTTGTCGCCGCCTTTTGCAACAATTTCAAAATAATCGGCATTTTCGGGGTCTGCAATTAAGATATTTGCATCATAAGAGTTTAGGCCATAATCTGCCATTAAACGGGCGTGTTTTGCATCGGGTAATTCTGGAATACGGGCTTTAATGGCGTCGACATATGACTGCTCCAATACCACAGGTAATAAATCTGGATCTGGGAAATAGCGATAATCATGTGCTTCTTCTTTAGAACGCATTGAACGGGTTTCGCCTTTTGCAACATCCCATAACCTTGTTTCTTGATCTATAGTGCCACCCGCTTCAATAATATCTACTTGGCGCTGTGATTCATATTCAATGGCCAAACCAATATTGCGGATTGAGTTCATGTTTTTAATTTCGCATCGTGTACCCAATGGCGCACCAGGACGGCGAACGGAAACATTAACATCAGCACGCAAAGAGCCTTGTTCCATATTACCATCACATGTGCCCAAATAGCGTAAAATAGTACGGATTTTAGAGACGTATAATTTAGCTTCTTCAGGCGTTCTTAAATCTGGGTCAGATACAATTTCCATCAGTGCAACGCCAGAGCGGTTCAAATCCACACAAGATTGGCTTGGGTATAGATCATGGATTGATTTGCCGGCATCTTGTTCTAAATGAAGGCGCTCAATGCCTATATCGTGTAATTTACCATCGGCTGTTTCGATGGTTACGATACCTTTTCCAACAATAGG
>JABSRY010000457.1 GCA_013214985.1 Hyphomicrobiales bacterium | reverse complement strand
TTGGGGGGTGTTGTTTTATCCACTCGTTGTAATGTTTCCAATTAATTATATTGAAGTTTTCCTTGAGGAATTTGCCGTTGTTGATTTTATTTAGGTCGTCAAGTTGGGTGTCCCAAATATAGTTTTTCTCGCCATCAAAATTAAACTGTTTTGAGTCTGCGAAATAGTTAGATTTTTTGGTGGCGGGTGGAATTAGGGGGTAGGGGAAGAGGATGCATTCTTTAATATTTATGTTATCTACTCTATAGAATCTCGTTCCATAAAAATTGCACCTTCTAAACTCGATACCTGAAAAATCACAATGAAGAAATGTGAGATTTTGAAAGAAGCTGTCGTTAAAGACCCAACTGTCGTTTTTATTATAGCCATAATAGACTTTGAATCCGTCGATTTGAATATCGCTGTCGTTGATTTTTATGTAATCTTTACAATTTGGGCAGGATCTTATTTTACCGATTGCGTGGAGAAGATCGACGATAAAGCGTGTTTCCAAATGGGTTAGTTTATCGCAATCGAAATATGGGTCGGTGGTTGAGTTGGATTTAGCTTTTTCTTCTCTTATATTGTCGATTTTTGTACTAAAGGTTTTGCCTGCAACTATGAGCGCTTGGAGCGTGGTTATAAACCATTTATCGGGATCATTTATTGCCATATTCTCTAGTGTTCTAAGCGCAGCGTACCACGCCGTTGGCACTTTGTCGGGATCGAGGAGCATCAAAGCTTGTTCAAACTCTTTTTCGGAGTTTCTTTTTTCGATAATTTCGAATTGGCTGTTTGCAAGCATACTTTGGGTTTGTAGGGATTTTGCTTGATCGACACTTGCATTTGCTTGTTTCATATAGGCCCATGCTGCCCAAAAAACACCTAAAAGGGTGAGTGCTTCAACTATCAGATCGGCTATATCCAAATACGTGAATGTATTTTGGGCTTCCATATGTTTTTTTAGGGCAATTATAATGATTTCAATTGCTTCGAGCTTGGCAATTGAAAGATTGTCGATTGTTTCTTGTTTTGCATTAATTGCTGTGGCAACTAGAGCGTTCAGCTTTTCTGTCAATGCGAATTCCCCCGAATTAAATATATTAATTATGAGAATGACCATGCGTGATTCTTGTGCTGTTTACAAGCAGAGGTTGTGGGGTGTTAATCGACTGGGTCTTTAACCGGCTTTTTGTTTTTGGCTTTTTCGATATTGATGGCTTGCCAAGTTCTTTTGGCGGTTATGAGCAATATTACCAATACGAGTAAGGCTAATGAAAATTGTGTCGTATTTTCGAATAATTTAACATAGGTTTGTATTAAGCCATATTTAAAGCCGTTTAAAAAAGACTGCACAAGTGGAAAAATTATACCCAAACCGATTATGACGACAGATATTACCTTAAACAGCTCTTTAAAAAATATTTGTTTTTTATCCATCACAACACCTTTGGGTTAAACTAATAATCAACTTTATTGCTTAGTTTATGTGTCTTTGCAAGATTTTATATTTTTGCTTTTGAAAATAAAATCTTACCAAATGTTTTATGCATGTTTTGAATGAATGAAACACCCAATAGAATAAGCAAAACGCCAATGACTTCATTTAGTTCTAAACTTTCGCCCAGAAAAATAATGCCAATTGCAATGGCAAATATAGGAATAACAAAAGTAGTTAGGGATGTATTGCTAGCGCCAGCACGCTTAATTAGGCGGAACAGAATAACATAGGTGACTGCTGTGGATAATACGCCTAACAATGTAATGCTGGTCCAGACTTTAAGTGAATAATCGAGTGTTGGGATACCATCTGAATATATCGCCACCACACCGACAACCAATGTTGCCCAAATTAATGAGTAGGTAGAAATTACCGTATTATCGATATGATTTGGCACTAGAAGGCGGGTGTAGATGCCGCTAACTGCATAGAAAAAGCATGCTGCTATAATGGATAATTGGCCTAGATTTGTTAAATCGAAACTGGTTAAAACATCAAAGCCGATGATTGTTAGGATGCCAAGTAGACCAATTAGCAGGCCAATGACTTTGTTAATTGTCAGCCGTTCGGACTGACCTAATAAGAAATGTGCGAATAGAGCTGTGAAAAACGGAACAGTACCGTTGAAAATTGATGCCATGCTGGTGCTTATATATTTCTGACCCCATGTGAAGAATGAAAAAGGAATGGCGGTTAGAACCATGCCTAGGCCGAATATTATGATATGTTCTTTAAGGCTTAAATGCATGTTTTTTTTGCGGATGAAACACCAAATTAGCAACGCGATGCTGGCAACGCTAACGCGCAGAAATACGACGGTGAATGGCTCTAGCTCGGTTAATGATATTTTCAAATTTATGAATGATGAGCCCCATAATAATGAAAGTGCTAATAGCATAATCCATTCGATTTTGCCCATTTTAAACTCTGTTTGATTTACCATTATTGCCTCTAACCATTATTATTAACTTTGAATAAGTTATTGTTTATCGAACAACCACCCGAATATGGTTTTACTAATGAAATATGTAATTTACCCTTATCATTCAAAATGGAATTTGTTTAATCAAAATAATTCATAGGTGTAAACAAAAATTGATTGGATTTAAAATTACGATGCATGGTTAAATGATTTGAATTTTTTAAAAGGAATTAAAATGACTGCTATTGAAACATTTATTTGGCCAACGCCAAATGGCCATAAAATTACAATTATGCTAGAAGAAACAGGGCTTGATTATAATATTAACTGGATAAATATAGGTGAGGGCGATCAATTTAAGCCTGATTTCTTGAAAATTGCACCGAATAACCGCATGCCTGCGATTATTGATCATGATGGACCCGATGGAAAAGAAATATCTGTATTTG
>JABSRY010000456.1 GCA_013214985.1 Hyphomicrobiales bacterium | reverse complement strand
GCTGGGTGTTTGAGGACTTTACCCAATTTAAACTAGCAGAAAATTAACTTAATGCTAGACAATCATCATAGGAGATATTATGGCTGGAACGAATGGAAAAGAAACACTGATTTGCGAGGGGCCGTCTATTATATTAGTCGGGCCGCAATTGGGTGAAAATATTGGCATGGCGGCGCGGGCAATGGCGAACTTTGGCTTAAGTGATTTGCGCCTTGTGAAACCGCGTGATGGGTGGCCATCTGATAAAGCGCGTAGTGCATCGAGCGGTGCATTGCATGTGATTGACAATGCTAAAGTGTTTGAAACAACCGAAGAAGCGATTGCTGATTTGCAATTTGTATTAGCAACGACTGCGCGCAGACGGGACATGGTAAAGGAAATTTACCATGCAGAACAAGCGGGTGTAAAAATGCGCTCTTGCATAGATTCCGGGCAAAAAACGGGTTATTTGTTTGGGCGTGAAAAATCGGGCTTAGAAAATAATGATATTGCGTTGGCTGACGCTATTGTTACCTTTGCGGTTAACCCTGGGTTTTCTAGTATTAACTTAGCGCAATCGGTTTTGTTAATTGGCCATGAGTGGTTTAAAACTTATGGTGATATTACTTATGGTGACGGCGATATGGATGGGGGGGCAATAACCGAAACTGGTTTGCATATTCCAACTCCGATTCCTGCTACAAAACAAGATCTTGTTCGATTTTTTGAACATTTAGAATCGGAACTTGATGTGACAGGGTTTTTATTTCCGCCTGAAAAACGCGATGCGATGGTGCGGAATATTCGTAATATGTTTCAGCGTAGTGTTTTAACCCATCAAGAAGTGCAAACTTTGCGGGGGATTATAACCGCATTAACCAAACATAACCGCCGTGTGGCAAAAAAAGAAGCCATTGCTGAATATTTAGAAGCGCAAAAGGATTGAATTTTAGCTTATGGGCCATGATGTTAAGGGACATATTTTACTGATTGATTCAGGTGTTGGTGGTTTGGTTGTTTTGGCGCAAATGCGTAAATTATTGCCTGATGCACAATATACTTATGTGGCAGATGAAGCGTATTTTCCTTATGGGAAGTTGGATGATTTAACTTTGCAAACTCGGGTATCTGCTATTGTTAAAAGCATTGACCAAGAAATGCCCGTTGATTGTGTGGTGGTGGCTTGTAACACTGCGAGTACCATTGTGCTGGAAACATTGCGGGATGAATATGACTTTCCGATTGTTGGGATTGTGCCTGCGATAAAGGTTGCTGCGCAGCAGACTAAAACCAAAGTGTTTGGGGTGATTGCGACGGAGGCAACGGCAAATGGTGCTTATATTCAATCGCTTATAAATGAATTTGCTGCCGATTGTTTGGTGATATTGCAGGGATCGAAGAAACTAGCGAAGCTTGCCGAGCAAAAGCTTAATGGTAACAAGGTGTTGTTAAGTGATGTTAAAAAAGAGATTCAATTGTTATTTACTGAACAGGGGCATCTTGACCACATTGTTTTGGGTTGTACGCATTACCCGTTTTTGCTTGAAGAATTAAAGGCGGTTGTGCCTTATGAAGTATGTTGGATTGACCCTGCTAAAGCCGTGGCGAACAGAGTGTTTGATGTTTTTGTGCCAAAATATTCGGCGGTTGTTTATGACACGCGGCATTTTACGACGGCTGAAAAATCGAACTATTTTTCGCTAAAATTTGTTAATTTTAAACATTGGGAAATTGGCTGAATATTGTGTAACCTGTGCATTGCTTATTACCAAGCTATGATTGGCTTGACATGGCTTGAATATTTGATTAAAAACCGATCAGAATATTGAAACGCTATTATTGCGTTTGAAAATATCATAATAAAGAAATCTGCGGTGCTTGCACCTGTCGGTTTGTTTAAGAATTAGCTTAAATAGGCCTAGGAAGATAAACGATATTGGAAATACGATGACTAAACGTCACTCAGCAAAATATAAAATTGATCGCCGTATGGGCGAAAATATTTGGGGTCGCGCTAAGAGCCCAGTAAATCGCCGTGATTATGGCCCAGGTGAACATGGCCAAGGCCGTAAAGGTAAGCCCTCTGACTTTGGTATTCAGCTTAAAGCAAAACAAAAGCTTAAAGGCTATTATGGTAACATTTCTGAAAAGCAGTTCCGTTCTATCTTTAAAGAAGCTAGCCGTATTAAAGGCGATACAAGTGAAAACCTTATTGGCCTTTTAGAACGCCGTTTGGACGCTATTGTTTATCGTGCTAAATTTGTACCAACCGTATTTGCTGCACGCCAATTTGTAAACCATGGCCACGTTACGGTTAATGGTCAACGTGTTAACATTCCTTCATACCGTGTTAAAACGGGTGATGTTGTTGAAGTTCGTCAAAAAAGCTGTCAGTTAGAAATCGTTCTTATTGCTATTGATAGCGCAGAACGTGACGTACCTGATTACATGAGCGTTGAGCATGGTGGAACTATGAAAGCTGTTCTTAACTCAGTGCCTAACCTTGCTGATGTACCTTACCCAGTTCAAATGGAGCCAAACCTAGTAGTTGAATTCTACTCTCGTTAGAACACGAGATAAAACTGAGAATTTGATATGATTTAGAAGCCACCTTTTTTAGGTGGCTTTTTTGTTGGCTAGGTGAGGGCACAAATAAGGCCACCTAAAAGGTGGCCTTGAAAAATTGGATGTATTAATTGTTAACCGAAGTCATAACCTGTTTGCCAAGCGGTAAACTCGGGTGCTGTTAAACCTAAATCGGTATTGGTTAGTGTAGACACATCGAATGCGCCGTCATCGAATGAAATTTGCTCTATAGAGTGCAACACATCATATTGGCTGCCATCACTTGCATTGGTTACCACTAGCTCGCCGCCGTTACGCACTGTGAAGTTAAAAT
>JABSRY010000455.1 GCA_013214985.1 Hyphomicrobiales bacterium | reverse complement strand
TTCGTTACCCGCTGCGACAGAGGCTTTTAACGATGCATCGATATTTTCGATATTATCGTCTAGGGTGATATTAAGTGCGACGTCTACATGAAAATCCCACGCTTTAGCAACCATGCAGGTTGCTTTGTTGGGTGCTTGAATAACCGCTTGCAGAGTTGGGTCGTTACTTGCGCTGCGCCCTGCCCGCTTGGTCATACCAAAAGCGACTAACTTGCTATTGTCTAATTGGATGTTTTTTTCAAAAAACTTGGTATCGGTTGGATTTGCACCTGGAAAACCGCCTTCAATATAATCAACACCCAGACTATTAAGTTCTAACGCGATGGTGCGTTTTTCTTCATAGCCAAAATCTACGCCTGCGGTTTGGGCACCGTCGCGTAATGTTGTATCAAAAATATAGAGTTTTTCTTTAGTGTCGGGCATTTTATTCTCTTTTGTATTTAATGTCTAAAAATTGGTTCGAATTATTTTTTATATTCCCAATTCGCACCTTCTGCACCATCCTTAATTAACACTGATTGCGCCAATAAATCATCGCGGATTTTATCGGCTAGCGCCCAATCTTTATTGCGCTTTGCTTCTTGACGGGTGGCAATTAGTTTTAATATCGTCGCTTCGTCTATTTCGGCACTTGCGGGTTTGAATTTGGTAAAGCTCGCTTTGCTTTCCATCAACAAACCCATAAATTGCGCGGATGCTTTTAATTGGTTGCCGTCTAATTGATGCAAGATTGAAATGGCTTTGGGCGTGTTTAAATCATCCGACAAGGCTTTAATAAAGTCGGCTGAAATATCATCTTCTGTTACATCGCCAATATTTTCTACCTTATCATGCCATTTATTAAGCAGGGCTATTGCTTCGCTGGCGGCATCCTTGCTCCAATTTATTGTTTTACGATAATGCGTCATTAACATCATTAGGCGCAAAGATTCGGCGGGGTATTGCTTGCGTGCATCACTTATTGTTAAAAAATTGCCCAAACTTTTGGACATCTTTTCACCTTCTACATTTAAAAACTCGTTATGCATCCAATATTTGGCCATAAAGGTGGTGCCATTTGCACAACAGCTTTGCGCCACTTCATTTTGATGATGGGGGAAGATAAGATCTAAACCACCGCCATGTATATCAAATGTATCGCCAAGGTGTTTTTTGCTCATCGCGCTACATTCGATATGCCAACCTGGACGGCCTGCACCCCATGGGCTGTCCCATGCTGGAATGCCTTCATTAGACGGTTTCCAAAGCACGAAATCCATTTCATCGCGTTTATAGGCAGCAACATCTACCCGCGCACCCGCTAGCATATCTTCTATATTTCTATTAGAAAAATCGCCATAAGTGGGCATGCTTGAAACTGAGAATAATACATGGCCTTCTGCTGCGTAGGCATTGCCTTTATCAATTAGACTTTGAATTATTTCGATCATCTCTGGAATATGATCGGTTGCGAAAGGCTCTACCGTTGGGCGCAAAACACCCAATGCATCGATATCCTTGTGATATTGAGCTGTTGTATCTTTTGTTACTTGTTCGATTGTGCGCCCTTCTAGCTTGGCGCGGGCGTTAATTTTATCATCTACATCGGTGATATTTCGAACATAGGTTACATGGTCGTCGCCATAGAAATGTTTTAATAACCTGAACATCATATCAAAAACTATAGCAGGCCGTGCATTACCAATATGCGCAAAATCGTAAACAGTTGGTCCACAAACATACATACGCACATTATTGGCATCTATCGGCTCAAAAGCTATTTTGGCTTTTGCTTGGGCGCTGTAAATTTTAAGATCTGTCATTTTTAAGTCCGTTAATTTGGCATTGTGTACGCAATTATCAATTAAACTGACTGGAAGTTTCGATATTTTAGGGTAAAGAAGAACGGCCAGCCAGTAAAAACTAGCTAATAATAATGCAACAGATGATGTTTATGCCGTTATTTTTCATATCTCTACAATAATTCAATAATTTATTTGGTCAAGAATAATTTTATACTTGACCAAATATAAATATATTACACGCTTAAATAAGCTTTTGCGTGCGCTTCGCCGATGATTGGGAACAGTGTTTTAAGTTCGGCGCCAAAAGCAAGCCCTGTTAGGGCTAGACGAAGCGGCCTAAACAAAGTTTTGCCCTTACGCCCTGTTGCTTGTTTAATTGCGTTGGTCCATTGACCCCAACTATTTTCGTCATAATCGCCTGTTGGTAATAATTTAAGTGCGGTCGCAATAAACTCTTCATCTTCAGCGGCAATTACTGGGGTTGCATTGCCTTTTGCGATTTCCGCCCAAATATTAATATCAGAGAAAATTTCGACATTTGATTTGCAGGCGTTCCAGATGTTTTGTGCAAACTCACCTTCGATATTGATTGATTTCAAGCGGTTTTCAACGTCGTCAAAGCTCATATCATGCAATAATTTTGCATTGATGGGTTTTAGTTCATCTGGGTCGAAACGCGCAGCGGCACGGGATAATTTGCTTAAATCAAAATCTTCAAAAACTGCGTCTAGGCTTGCATAAGGTTTAACTGGGTTGGAGCTACCGATTGTAGCAGACAGGCTAATAACCGATAATGGCTCTAGTTCCAATGCGCGCAAATCTCTAATTGATAGAGATTTCAAACGCTTGGACAATGCTTCGCCTTCTTTACCAACCAATAGGTTATGATGCCCGCATTCGGGTCTTTTGCCACCAAGTGCATCGAAGATCTCTAGCTGAACACCTGTATTTGCTACATGGTCTTCACCGCGCAGAATATGTGTGATGCCCATATCAATATCATCAATGACACTGGCTAATGTATATAAACAAACGCCGTCGCCGCGAATCAAAACTGGGTCTGACAGGCTAGCGGTATCGATGTTTTGATTGCCTCTA
>JABSRY010000454.1 GCA_013214985.1 Hyphomicrobiales bacterium | reverse complement strand
CCCGCGCCTAAATGACCACCCGTTTTAGAAACCGAGTAAATCATATCAGCCCGAACTTCATCGGCCAATTGCTGCAATTGACAATCAGGCACTTTTCTAACATCAACGGGTAGGTTAATTTCGTCCAATAATGGGGTATTTGGTTTGTTATCTGTCACTTAAAAATCACTCAAAAAATTAAATTTCAGCAGCGTCTAAACTTTGGGGCCTACCGTTAGATAAGCTGATTTTTTCAACGCGCTGCTCTGCTTCTTGTAATTTCTGACTGCAATATTTCTTAAGCGCCTCACCGCGCTCATATTGTACGATAGATTTATCCAAATCAATATTGCCGCTTTCCAGCGTTTTAACAATTTTCTCTAGCTCATTAAGTGCTTGTTCAAAAGTTAAACCTTCAATTTCATCAGCCATAATAATCTCTTTAATATTGAATATAGATCTAGTCTAGCAATGTTATATTTGTAATTGCAATCATTAGCAAAGCTATTGCAATTTTCTATGACAATTATGTGTTTATGTCCAATTCTATTAGTGTTCAATGTGCAAAACTCAACAATAAATTGTAACAGATTAAGTAATCAGACTATTTAATAGCCTTTAGGTTAACTGGTGCAATAGAATCATCAGGTACAAAAAAATCAGGCATTAAGTCTTTAGTAGGGTCGACTCTATATTTATCAAAATCACGCACACCCTGTTCATACAAAAATGTATCGTCAATAATAAAGTTACCACTAAACTCAGATGCCTTTTTGGCAAATATCGCCATGGCCGCATCGGCAACAATCTGGGGCGTCCGCGATGCTTGCATAACCGCCTCCCCACCCAAAATATTTTTAATCGCAGCAGTGGCAATTGTGGTGCGCGGCCACAGCGCATTCACCGCGATACCATCTTTTCTAAGCTCACCGGCTAACCCAAGCACAACCATGCTCATGCCAAACTTGGCCATGGTATAAGCCACATTGCCCTCAAACCATTTTTCTTGCATATCCAACGGCGGCGACATACTCAGTATATGTGGGTTGTCCGATTTTTTTAAATAAGGCAGTGCATACTTACAAATCATAAATGTACCGCGTGCATTCACTTGGTTCATTAAGTCAAAACGCTTCATTTCGGTTTTATCTATTTTAGAGAGCGAAATAGCCGAAGCATTATTGACCACAATATCAATACCGCCAAAATGTTCAGCCGTTTTTTCCATTGCTTCTTTGACATGGGCTTCTTCACGCACGTTTAATCTAATAGCAAGCGCGTTGCCACCCGCTTTTTCAACATCTTCTGCTGCGGTAAAAATTGTACCTTCAAGTTTTGGGTGTGGCTTGGTGCTTTTAGCCGCAATAGCAACATTAGCCCCTTGTTTAGCAGCCGCAATGGCAATGGAGTGCCCTATTCCGCGGCTTGCACCAGTTATAAAAATTGTTTTTCCCTTTAGTGATGTATTGTCGCTCATATATTCCTCCTAAATTTCAAACATATCATCTGGCACGCTTAATATCACATGACTGCCATCTATAATTATTTTGCTCAACGCATTAACTTCAGGCAATAAGCATTCTGCAAAAAATCTAGACAATATCAGATATTCCGAATCATTAGATATTTCACCCATGGCACTTAATGCGCCTTTTGCAATGTAATGCGCGCCTAATAACAAGCCCATTAAACGCAAATAATTGGTTGCCGCCGCTAAAGGCAAATCAAAATCATCTTGCTTGGCAGATAACAACCATAAAGTTGCTTCTTTTGCGGCATCGGCGGCATCATTTAGCCGATAAGCAGCTTTGCCAAACTCATGGTCAGATTGCATAATCGCATCCGCATTGGCTTTTACTTGGTCAATAAATTTTAGCGCCGTTGTGCCATTATCCATATTTAGTTTACGGCCAACCAAATCCATCGCCTGAATGCCATTAGTGCCCTCATATATAGCGGCAATTCGGGCATCACGGTAATGTTGGGCAGCACCAGCTTCTTCAATAAAGCCCATGCCTCCAAAAACCTGCACCCCTAACGATGCCGTTTCAATCCCCATATCCGTAGAATAGCCTTTAGCGATTGGCGTTAAAAAATCGGCGTCACGCGCCGCTTCTTTTGCCGCATCGCCCGCTAATTTTTTACTTATATCTAACGATAATGCAGTCTGATAACAAATCGCACGCGATGCTAAAGTAAAACATCTTTGTTTCAACAACATGTGGCGAATATCTGGGTGGTTTTTAATCAGCGTCATCTTGCCTTCTGGCGTATCAGGGCGTCTGCCTTGAGTACGCTCATTGGCATAGTTTAAAGCATGCTGGTATGCCCTATCGCCAATCGCAACCCCTTGAATGCCCACCATTAATCTGGCGCTATTCATCATCATAAACATGCCGTTAATGCCTTTATTATCTTCACCCAATAAATAGGCCACCGCACCAGTTTTACCACCAAATTCCATTGTACAGGTCGGGCTGCCATGAATACCCATTTTTTCTTCAATGCCAATGGCCTCGAGGTCGTTTCGTTTCCCCAAAGAGCCGTCTTCATTAACCAAAAATTTTGGCACTATAAATAACGATAGGCCTTTAACACCTTTAGGCGCGTCTTCAATTCTTGCCAAAACTAAATGAATAATATTTTCTGTTAGGTCTTGTTCACCGCCAGTAATAAAAATTTTGGTTCCTGAAACGTTAAAACTTCCATCACTATTGTCTTCAGCTTTAGAGGTCATAATACCTAAATCACTACCCGCATGAGGTTCGGTTAAGCACATAGTACCTGTCCATGTCCCTTCAACAAGCTTTGGCATAAACATTTGTTTTTGCTGATCACTACCATGCGCTTCAACCGTCGCTAGAGCGCCATGACTTAGTCCTGGGTACATAGCAAAACTATGATT
>JABSRY010000453.1 GCA_013214985.1 Hyphomicrobiales bacterium | reverse complement strand
TATACGGCATAAAGCAATTCTTGATTCATTATTAAACAGCTAAAATACACTTAAATTCATATCCATGCAACAACGCCCCAAACAATACCGACTTTACGGTCTTCAGAAAACTCGGTTCAACTGGCCTGAATTTTGCATTTTCCGATGCGCCAAACTATTATCATTCTAAAAATGATACTATAGAATATTTAAATAAAGTATCATTATAAATGTCGTATTACAATTCGGAAAGCCACTCCCTTATATATCTGTCACGCTAAGCTAATGGCGACTTATGTTGAAGGGAGAATACATATAGGTGTTGAATGAAAATAGGATGAGACCATTGAAAAATTAGTAATTTATAAATAGATAAAAGCCGCATTATCTGAGTTAGGGTTTAACTTAAATAAATCATACCGAGCAATATAAATGCGGCTAGAAATATGGTTTCAGCAACTATTAGACTTATCGCGCCTGAGCCAATTGATACCATTTTTTTTATTGAAATTCTCATGCCGACCGAGGAAATGGCGATGAGCAAGGCCCAACGCGAACAGCTATTGATGAATGGCAATAGTTGCTCTGGAATCCAGCCAACGCTATTGATTGCGGCAAGAATTAAAAAACAGATAATAAAAAATGGTAGAATGGGTGTTTTGCGATCTGTGACTTCGGACGCGTTTTGCGAACGGATGAGTAGTGACGCAATCACTACGACAGGTGCCAACATGCTGACGCGAATGAGTTTAACTAATGTCGCCATTTCGCCTGTTTCACTTGAAACTGAAAAACCTGCACCGACAACTTGTGCGACGTCATGGATTGTGCCGCCTAAAAAAACACCGCTTTGTTTGGCATCAAAGCCAAGATATTCGACTATGATGGGATAGACGATCATGGCGATGGTTGAAAGTACAGTTACGCCAAGTACAGTAAAAATTAAATTTTGTTCTTTATTTTTGTCCTTGGGCAAAATGGCACTTATGGCCATAGCGGCAGAGGCGCCGCAAATGGCTACACTACCGCCTGTTAAAAAAGCAAAGCGCCAGTCAAATTTTGTAAAACGACTAACAATAAGGCCAAATGCAATGGTGGAAACCACGCCTACAATGACCAAGCTTATTAATGCGCCGCCCAAATTATAAAGCAATTCAACACTCACCCGCGCGCCCAAAATGGCGACACCTATACGTAAAATAGTCTTTGAAGAAAATATTATACCAGAAACGGCTCTGCCTTCTTCACTTAGGAAGTGTAATGCGATGCCAAGCAACAAAGCCATGAGCATAGCAGGTGCGCCATAATGTTCGGATAGGAATTTAGCTGCAATTGCAATGAGCACTGAAATTGCGATTCCAGGGGAATTTGTGTTAAATTGTTTCATAATGTTTTGCATTGGCTATACTATTTCTTTTAATGTTTGAGCGGTGACATCGAACATTTAGTCGATCTCGACTTTACTAATGATGAGCGGCGGTGAGAATGCCAATGAATTGCCAGAAATACGCACCATAACGCCTTTATCCCACATGGCTTTCATCACATCATAAGCCCGTGCATCTGGTACGCCATCTCGCGAAGCAAGATCGATGCCTGCCATATAATCTGTTAAATTGGCTGAATGTTTGGAAATATCATCTTCGGCATAGGCATCTAATGTTGCAACGCAAGCTAATGAATAACCAGAATAAGTGTAGCCGTGGAATAGCTCTATAGATGCATCGGCATTGCTGACCATGCTTTCATAAATCTCGTCTTTAACGCCAGCGGCGCCCATGGGCATCACGGCACTGGTGAGGCCTTTGGTTAAGGTGATAATTTCTAGCTCGACACCGAATTTTTCAGCAGATGTCATAGTGCCAAGGCGGCCAAAGCCGGTGATGACTTCATCATAAATGAGTAAGGTATCGTGCTCGTCGCAAATGGCTCTACAACCACGGCAGCAATGGTGGAGGCATCATGCAGGCCTACCAAACGCTCTAAATCATCTGCGAGTTTAGCACCATGTTCGACTTCACCACGGCTATAGGGGTTTTTAATGGAGCCGTGGGTGTGGCGTATGTGATCAATACCGCTGAGTAGTGAGCCAAAATACATGCGGTTTTTAACCATGCCACCGACTGAAATGACGCCAAACCCAACGCCATAATAGCCACGTTCGCATCCAATGAGACGGGTTTCGGTGCCTTTGCCACGGGAGCGTTGATAGGCTAAAACGATTTTAAGTGCGGTATCTACTGCTTCTGAACCTGAGTTGGTATAGAAAAAGTGGTTGATGTTTATTGGGAATTGCATGGACAAACGGTTTGAAAGTTCATACGCATCGGGATGACCAAAATCGAAATTGGGCGCATAATCTAGTGTGTTGACGGCTTTGGTCACCGCCTCAATAATTTTGGAGTGACCGTGGCCTGCATTGACGCACCACAGACCTGCTGTGCCATCTAATATCTTTTTGCCCTCCGAACTCGTGTAATACATGCCTTTGGCGGATATGATCATTCTTGGATCTGCCTTAAAATCGGTATTATTGGTAAAAGGCATCCAAAAATTTTCTAAATTATTAACTTTCATAATGCTCTCTCCTTAGTCTTGGGTTTCGCTGCCTGAGTGGAAATTAAATACTGCGCCTTCTTTAATGCCTGATGGCCAGCGTTCGGTGATGGTTTTTAGGTGGGTGTTAAAGCGTACACCTTCCATGCCATGAATGTGATGATCGCCAAACAACGAGCGTTTCCAACCACCGAATGAATGATAGGCTACGGGCACAGGAATGGGCACATTGACGCCGACCATGCCGATTTTGACGCGTGATTTGAAGTCTTTGGCGGTATCACCATCGCGGGTGAAGATGGCTGTACCATTGCCATATTCGTGGCTATCGACAATATCGACGGCTTCTTC
>JABSRY010000452.1 GCA_013214985.1 Hyphomicrobiales bacterium | reverse complement strand
TCTGTTTGATAAAATCACTAGGATTCAGCGTTTCGACCTTATTCTTTATAATAGTGGTTTTTTTTACATAAAGGTACGTAAGATAACCCTATGATGGGTCGTGCTGAATTTTTCATACTGATGATTGAACGAAACCGCTGGCGCGGAAGTTTTTGCCACTGATATCATCTCACTCCATACTAAATACCTTGACTCCTTTTATCTTCTGGGTTGATCTTTTCTTAGAGCTTTGATGAACAAAGTTCTTAAATGATAAAGGTGTACGCGATGAATACCGAAGAAGAACAGTGTCTCCGTGAAAGAATGTACAACGAAGCCTCATTAGAAGGACTGAGCGAAATAACCAGCTATGATTATTTTTTAAGTTGCCGCAAAGTCTGGAATGAAATCGGCAGCTCGCCAGAGCATATCAATGATGCTAACCTGAAAGCTTACTTCATTTCTTTTTTAAAAAGTAACCCCTCAAGAAATACGCTTTCAATGAGGCGTTCATCACTCAAGTTTTTATATGAGAAAGTTCTTCATTTAGAGCGACCAATACTCAATAGCTTACGAGGCGGTAGAGAACGCAAACTACCGCATTACATGTCTATGTCAGAAGTTGAGTCACTTATTTCTGCAATGCCTCTTTATCATCATAGAACTATGGCCAAACTGGCCTTTAGTTGTGGCTTACGCGTGAGTGAAGTGATCAATGTTCAAATTTTTGATATCTGCAAATTTAAAATGCTTCTTTTTATTCCTCATGGGAAAGGTAAAAAGGATCGCTATGTACCTTTGCCATTAGCCGCGTATCAAATGCTTCGTCAATATTGGTCAAAAAAGAGACCGGCGAAACCTTATATATTTGTCAATCCCCAAACTAATAAACCTTATACGAGAGAAAGTTCTGAAAGAGCCTTTACTCAAGCCCGAATTAGCCAAAAGCTCAATAAAAACTACAGCTATCATACACTTCGCCACAGTTATGCCACTTGCCTGTTAGACGCTGGTATTAATATCCGTGTGTTACAGGTATATTTGGGGCATAGCAATTTAAATACGACAATGATGTATGCTCACCTAAGCAGTAAAGCTACTTTATTGGCTCAGCAAAAAGTAGATCAATTATTTGCTAATTTCACTTACTGATACCATGCTTGAATTAGCACAAGTCTTTGATAGTTTCTGGGATGAGTATTGCCAAAATCATGCTCTTCCCGAGCATACGTTAACTTGTATCAATGATCTTCGCTGTTGTCAGACAAGTTACTTTGGCGGCAACTTGTTACTTTGTAATAAGTGTGGTCACGAACATTTTTGCTATCACTCATGTAAAAGTCGTTTTTGCCCCAAATGCTATAAAAAGCAACAAGACAAATGGCTCGTGGAGCGTCGAAAAGAGTTGTTGAATTGTTTGTATTTCCATTTGGTACTTACTGTTCCACAGGAGTTACATGAGCTTTGTAAAAGATACCCAAAGATTGTTTACGGTATTTTAATGCGCGAGTCTGCTGCGGCAATCTTGCTTCTTTGTAAGGATAAGAAATACTTGGGGGCAAATGCTGGTATCATGGAAGTCTTACACACTTGGACACGATCGCAATTATTGCACCCTCATGTCCATTGCTTAGTTCCAGCGGGTGGTCTAACAGAAAATGGTGACTGGCAAAAAAGTCGAGAGTCTTTTCTGATTCCAGTAAAGGCTCTTTCTGATATATTTCGAGCCAAGGTTAGAGATGCCTTAAAAAAAGAAGGGATATTTAACGCTGTCCCATCCAGAGCCTGGAAAATACGCTGGGTTACCTATGCCAAACCTAGTGTGCAAGGTGCAAATAAAGTTTTGGAATATTTAGCGAGATATGTGTTCAAATCGTCTATAAGCAATAGCAATATTCTTAACATTAATCAGCTTACAAAAGAGGTTACATTTCGTTATTGTGATCATAAAAAAGGCTGGCAAAAAATGACTCTCTCTGCGGAACAGTTTATCGCCAGAATCATTCAACATATGCTGCCCAAGGGCTTTCAGAAAATAAGGTATTATGGCTTTTGGAATTCGTCTAAAAAAGAAAAAATGAAGAAAATTATCTACCTTCTTGGACCTCACCCAGATTCAAGTAAAGATGAAGACTCCGATAAGCTGAATCTTCTTTGCCCACATTGTCATAAAGGTCAAATGCTCTTTTTCAAAAGCATTATCAGAGAACGCTGGAGGGCTCCACCATGAGTCAAAGATCTTTGTCTAAAACCCGGTGTTTTGAAAAGCAGACTTTGGACTGTGACGCAACTTTCTGCGCTAAAATAGCGAAGAAAAACATCAAAAGTAAAAAAAGAACAAAACCTCTGGTCTTTTTAACAGGATCTAAGGAGAATGTTTTAATTTTGTCCCAATGCATGCAAGGTGAAAACCAAATCCCCGCCCAAATAGAAGCTATGACAACAGCCAATAGCCACACGCAAATCCCCTAAGGATCGACGGTTTTTAGCCAGCCGATTACGATCAAAACAAGTTATACGATTAAATATTAAAATTTATTTTAATCGAATAACTTCTTAACTAATTAGTTAGATGTGCTGTGGTGACTTACGTACCTTATGCGGGTGCTTGCACCTTTAACGTCCTCTGCTTGTCTGAGGTTCCCGACGTCGTCATAATAGCGGCTTATGTTATTAGCTGCTAAAGGACAAACGCTACGGCCAAGGACGGAGCGAATGATTGAGATTTAAAGAAAAGTTCAAAAAGAGAAAAGTAAGTCTTCGACAAAACTAACTTATTATCAAATACTTACTTGAATATCTTAATTATTTACCTATTGCTATATAAGAGAGTTATGAATGAATAAACGTCAGCTTTCAGAGCTGTAAGTTTTATTCTTTCTAACTCTCTGTCCTTCAGGGGGTCTGGGGGATTTTTCAAAAGGA
>JABSRY010000451.1 GCA_013214985.1 Hyphomicrobiales bacterium | reverse complement strand
TGCCTTCTTTTTGTGCAAAGCTAAAACCCGTATTCTCATTGTCTTTATTTTCACCAATCATCAGAGTCAAACGCTCGCCCGTTGCATCTTCATACATAAGCATGGCACTGGGTTTGCCTTCCAGTGGCAATATACGCCCGCCCACTAGGCTAAAGCCTTTATCGGTCAAATTCGGTGGGGTCAAATCTTTGTTAACGCGCTTACCCAACCAAGCAATCAAGTGCTTTTTATCATCAACCCCAACTTCAACAGGGTGCTTCTTTTCATTGGTATAAATGGCAAAACTAGCCCGTGAAACCTCAGCTAAATCTTGTACATAAGCAAAACTAGTCATATCTTTTGGCAGACTGTTAAATTGCAAAGTACCCAACGATCCAATAACCCCACCAATAATTAGCATAGGTAAAGCAGCAACAATCATCCGCCAGTTAAAATTAAATTTCATAACCTTTTGAGTTTGATTAAATTTTTTACCCATGGTCAAAATCAATGCTTCATCATCATCAAAACTAATGTTGGTTAAATTTTCTTCAGCCAATGTAAACATATTTTGCAAAACTTCATTCTGCTTAAACCATTTTTGCACTTTGGCGCTGTCTTCAGGGTGGTCATCCAACCATTGCTCAACTTGCATGCGCCTTTCTTCACTCAACACGCCATCAACAAAGCCGTGCAACTCATCTTCGGTAATAGCCATATCTATATTTTCCATTATGATGGCCTCCTAAATGAAATTATATTATGGCCATCCAATATTTGAGCAATCATATTTCGCGCTCTAGATAATCGGGACATAACAGTTCCCATGGGTATATTTAACATTTTCGATATTTCTATATAGCTATAATTTTCAACCACCACTAACATTAAAACCGCCCTATTATCTTCAGACAATTGGTCAATAGCTGCAATAATTTTATCCCATTCTAATGGGTCGCTCATGGCGTCGTTCGCAACAATATTTTCCCCTTCAATTGGCACAATCAATGGCTGACTAGTTTTTTTACGCAGCTTATTTCTAAATTGGTTGGTCATAATGGTCATCGCCCAACTCTTAATACTGCCCCCGCGCCACTTACTTTTATTTGCAAAGGCTTTTTCTAAACAATCGTGCAATAAATCTTCCGCTTCGCTAGGCGAAGCACTCAAGCTCAATGCATATCGTCGCAAATTGGGTAAAAGCTGCAATAGGTTTTTCTCAAAGTCATCCATAAATTCAACAAATCTTTAAGTTGTGTGAGGTGCCGTATAAACCGCACCCCATTTAACTATATAAATATGATTCTACAGTGTATTTTATTGTTTTACAACAAACCAAGCATTTTTAAAGTTATGGCCAGTTGTATCACCTTTAGACGCATCACCTTGCCATAAATATAATGGCAGACCATTATGCGCCCATTGCATTTTACCGTCTTTTCTAGTTACAAATGATAGATCGCCGCTCGCCTTATCACCAGAAGCAACAAAAAATGGTGACCAAGCAGTCGCACATTTACCATAGCAATTAGATGTGCCTTTTACGTCTTTTTTAAATGTATATAATGTCATACCATTATCGTCAGCAAGAATTTTGCCCATATCAGTCGATACTATTGTAGGTGTTCCCGCAAAGGCTATTGTTGCCATTGAAAGAACAAATGCAGATGCAATAATAATTTTTTTCATGTTAATCTCCAGTTTAATTTTGGTAAGTCACAATCATTTGCTTCTCATATAGTTAGACAATCTATAGAGGTGTTTTATTCCAACAAATTTTATTTTATTTTTTACCAATAAAAACAATAGGTTAACAAGTCATATTATTTCGCCCATTGCCACCAGCACAATGATGATAACAGCATCTGACACTTTTTTAATAATGCCAGCCGCAAACTTATCTACAACTGGCATTATCCTATTAGGCTTTTTCTAATTCGGCGCGCACACCATCCGCATATTCTGGGTCAGCTTTCGCAAAATGGGCAAGCTGCCTATCAACAATTTCCTGCGGCACACCCGCCATTGCAGCTGCTATATTGCCAAATAATCGGCCTTTTTGTGCATCGTCAAACATTCTAAAAAGATTGCCAGTTTGCGTATAATCATCATTACCATCACGGTGGTCGTAATGATCGGCATCACCATTAACTTTAAGCGGGGGTTCCGCAAAACTCTTATCTTGCTTCGCACCGTTAAAACTATTTGGTTCATAATAGGCATCAGGGTTTTTACTATTATTATCAAAGAAACGCATGCTGCCATCTTTATGATAATGATGCACAGGGCATTTAGGTGCATTCACAGGCAGTGCTTCATAATGCGTGCCAATCCGATAACGATGCGCGTCAGCATAAGAAAAAACCCGCGCTTGTAGCATTTTATCGGGCGAAAACGATATGCCAGGCACTATGTTAGAAGGCGAGAATGCAGCTTGCTCCACTTCAGCAAAATAATTCATTGGGTTCTGATTAAGTTCCATTTCACCCACTTCGATCAATGGATATTCGCCATGTGGCCAAACTTTTGTAACATCAAATGGGTTATAACTGGTTTTCTCAGCATCCATTTCTGGCATAATCTGAACAAATAACGTCCATTTAGGGTAATCACCATTTTCAATCGATGTATATAAATCTTGCTGGGTAGACTCGCGATTTTTCCCAATCACCTGTTCTGCTTGCTCATTGGTCCAATGGTTATGACCCTGTTGGGTTTTCATATGAAATTTAACCCAGAAACGCTCATTTTTTGCATTAATAAAACTAAAAGTATGCGAACCATAGCCATTAATATGCCTAACATCCTGTGGCAATCCTCGATCACTCATCAGAATTGTAACCTGATGTAGCGATTCAGGAGATTGTGACCAGAAATCCCACATCGCAGTTGAAGACCGCATATTGGTACGCGGATGTCGCTTTTG
>JABSRY010000450.1 GCA_013214985.1 Hyphomicrobiales bacterium | reverse complement strand
CTTTATTTCCAATAATTTTGTAAATTTTGGTAAACTTCTCAACAAACCAATTTAGCATATCCCATTGTTTAAATCCCTCTATAAGGCTTGCTACAAATTTAGAGCCTTCATCGATAAGACTAATGCCTGTAAAATAGCTAAAGATTGCATCGATGGCTTTTATAAATAATGAGACTGGGCTAAAACTAGTGAATATTTCGGTTAAACCTGCAATTAAACCAACATCAAAAGCAGATTTAATGTCATTTATCTTAGCAGTGGCCATCGATAAAATATCATTCCAAAAACCACTAAGCCATTCGGTAAAACTGTTCCATCTACCCTTAACCCATTCCCAAGCATTGCCAAACCAAGCAATAACCGCATCCCAGTTTTGATTTAATTGATAGGCTGCATAAACAATAGCGGCCACAGCAGCAACAATGGCCAAAACAACCCAAGTAATTGGGTTGGCCAATAATGCCATAGCAAACGCGCTAGCACCAACCGCCGCCGATAAAAAGGCCGCGCCAATAGATAAAATAATACCCGCAACAGCCACAAAACTACCTAAGAAATTAAGCCCGATAACAACATAGGCAAGTTTATCCCAACCACCCAAGGCATCTGCAGCTGTTTTAAATGCGGATCCAATTTGTTGAATGACTGGCCAAACTTCCGAGCCAATATTTTTTAGTTCAACAAAAAACTCATATGTGCCAATTAAAAACGTTTTAATGGACTCGCCTGTGGATTTTGCCCACGCCGCAAGTTCTCCACTGGCTTCCCACTTATCAAGTTGGGCTAGAATATTCGTTAATTTACCCTTCATCCAATCGAATAAACCCGATGCCATAACCATATTTTGGAATTTTGTCCATTGATCGGACACATTGCCCATCATACCATTCCAGGTAGTCGAAAGCTTATCACTTGCCCCTTCAAATTTAAGATTGAATATTTTGCTTAAAGTTTTTTGGATCTGGGCGCTATTACCCTTTGTCACCTTGGCATATTTATCAACGCCATCAATGGTATATTTATAAGTAACCGCATTGCCTTTAACACTTGTTGTAACGCCAAATGCTTTTAACCGCTCATTCTCGCCTGTAACAGCATCCGCCATGGCTTCAACCGCATCAATTAACGGTTTGCCCATGCCTGCGGATGTATCGCCTAAAACTTCTAACAATCCATTGGTTGGATCAAGGCCGTATGAGCGTAATTTAACAAAGCCCTCAACCACTTTATCAAGCTCATAGGGTGTTTTAACGGCAAATTCTTGCACCCAATCCATACTGACTTTGGCTTTGGCAGATGAGCCTTCAAGCGTTTCTAACACGGCTCTAAAATCTTCAAATTTGGCGGCGGTATTAACAAAACCTTTACCGATACCAACACCCAATCCAATGCCAATAGCTGCACCGATTGTAAACCTTAAGGCTGATTTTTTAAAACTTTTACCAAACGCAGAACCAAACCGCGCGCCATAATTGGTATATAAAGAAGCTTTACCCACCATGCCTTTGGAAAAATTTAACGCCTTGGCCTGAGCCTTTAACGCCCTTGCAGATCGATTTAATGATTTGGCATATTTTATTTGGCCACGCTCTGCAGCCTTTGCCGCTTGGGTTGACTTTTGAGATGCCAAACGTGATTTAGCTTCGGCATTGGCAAATTTCTTTGTGGCTTTATGTATTTTACTAAGAGGTTTGGTGACCTTGTCGATCATCTCCAAAACCATCATTAATTTCATATCCATGCCACTTGCCCTAAATAATAACAAAGCAGAAAATAATCACTTATTTCCTGCCCTTTCCATCTCTTCATGTTTCATCTGGTTCAAATCAGATTGCTTTTTTGTCCAATAGATTAATTCATCAAATGGCAGTGCCTTCAATTCAGATAAGCTCCAACCATCATTAACCAACATCACTATATGTTCTGGTCTGGGGACAAAAAATCATCGTCATCCTCTTCATCGTCATCTTCATCATCTTTATGATAACCGCCAACATTGCCTGTTAACTTCATCAAATCAGCTGCATCCATCGATTTTAAGTCATTGAGTGTGATTTTTTCGCCATCAATGGTTGTAACCATGCAAACCATACGAGAAATAATTTCACTAGGATGCTTGGCCATCCGTTGTGCTTTCATAAATATATGACCAAGCGGGCGCATTATAAATGCCTTACGGCCATTCAGTAATTTTACCTCTTTGCCATCTACTTCTGGTTTTTCAGTAGTTGCGGCTGCGGTTTCCACATTTTCAGTTGCGGCGGTGTCAGTTGTTGGTTTTTCTTTTGGTTTTTTATCAGTCATTTTAAATTCCGTTATGTTTTGTAACTTAATGTGTTATGTTTTTGGCGATTAGAATTTGGCGTTAAATTGGCGCGTTAACAGGCTTATCCATGAAATTGTCAATGTTATTGATAAAATCAATCTCACGCATATTCTGACCATCGATCACTTGTTTAATTGCCATAATGGTAAAGCCAGTTTCAAAGCTAGTGGCTTCGTCTTGAGCAAATTTACCAGCAGGCATTTTAAAGAACCGAACCGTTAAATGGGTTATGATGCTCTGTTGTAATTCCATGCCGCCACCATCCCAATGATCAATGGTTGCGTGAATTTGCAATTTGATATGTTTATTGGGGTGCAATTCTTCAAAAGCTTCAGAAATAAAGCTTTCAAAATTAATACTGCCTTCCATAGCTTTAAGCTTGCCGGGTAAATTAAATTCACCAATGCCGCCAAGTGGTTTATGGCTAGATTGTTCATATTCAATCGTGCCGCAATCCACATCCTTGGCCAAACCAACTAGGGTTTTATCTTCTAAATAAACATCGGCATTTTGTAGTTTTCTGGTAAAACTCGCCATATTGTTAGTCCTCTTTTTTGGTTTAACCCGCGGTTAACAGGG
>JABSRY010000045.1 GCA_013214985.1 Hyphomicrobiales bacterium | reverse complement strand
GGAATATTCACAGCTACACGAAGACAAGCAGCTCTCAATGTTCTGATACCCCGCTGCTTGCGGCGGGGTTCTTCATTGGGTTCTGTTGTTAATGATTTTGGTTAAACTGTAGCGAATATAAATTATGCTAAATACCAATAGCATGGCCTAGAGAAACCTATAGAGTAAGGTTTCTTTATTCTTTAGCAGGGATTATTTAAACGATAAAAGGGTAGTAAATATGACACAAAAAGAACTGAATGTTTTTCCGAAGGTGGAACCGCATGGTAATATTGAACAAATTATTAATAATGTTTGGTATGTAACTGGCAGTGTAGTGCTTAAACCTTTGATACGTTTAATTAGGAATATGATTATAGTGCGGAACGAAGATGGTGAGCTTACGCTTATTAATAGTGTTAGGCTTGATGAAGCGGGTGAAAAAGCACTGGATGCGTTAGGCAAGGTGACCCATATTATGAAAATTGGTGGTCATGGAATGGATGATGCATATTATTTAAACCGTTACAATGCTACTCACTGGGCCGTTGGATCTGGCGCAAAAGATGCGCAAAATGAAGGTAGCGTTGCGCTAGTTGAAGGCATAGAATTACCATTTGCTGATGCTCAATTATTTGAATTTAGAGATACGGTTAAGCCCGAAACCGGAATAATATTAGAGCGTGATGGTGGACTTTTAATTACTTGTGACAGTGTGCAACATTGGGTGCCTAACAATTTAATGTCATTTGGGGCAAAAATAATTACGCGTTTACTTGGATTTCAAAAGTCTGCACAAATTGGCCCTGCGTGGAAAAAAGCGCAAACTGCGCCTAATTCGAGCTTGCTTGAGGATTTTAACCGACTTGCTGCATTTTCGTTTGAACGTATTATTGGTGGGCATGGTGGGCTGTTAGAAAGCAACGGCCAAGCGTTGTTAAAGGCGACTATTCGGCGAGAATTGAGCTGATAATTGGGCTTGAATTCTACACGAACTGGTTGTGATGAGACCAAAGGCCGCAAAAACGTATAATTATAAAAATTGGTATCTTTCTTAACGGGAAGCTTTCACTTACCCTGACTAAAAATTAGGGGAGAGAGAATGATGAGCCAACTTAAGCTGAATGTGAAACTAAAAAAATGTGAAGATGGTGGGACGTTATTAAATTTTTGTTTAAGCAATAATACGGATGAATTTATTGGATTTGATAAATTTTGTATGAGTTTTATGTTTCCATTTAGAGAGGATGCGTTTGTAAATGCAGCCTTGTTGAAAAATGTTGGCTCTTACATTGAACTTGCTATTAAAAATAGTGATAAGATAGAGGTTGTCTATAGTAAGGCGGATAAAGTTGCGGCGTTTTATATTAATGTAAAAGACGAGAATGAACGTAATATCGGTGAAATATCGAGCCGAAAATTGAATTGTTTTCCGCTGCCGCAAAAAATTGAACATCTTCATATGACAGCTGATTTGAGCCGCGGGTTTATATTGGACATTGAACAAGAATTTTTGACTCTATTTGAAAATGCGGTGGAAACTGAGCGTGATTTTGCCAGTGACGTGACGATTTTTAGACAATCGGATGATGGCACACCACTTAAAATTAGTATGGACGATTTAATTGTTAAAGAAGGCTATAAATTATCTATTACCGCTGACAGGGTTGAAATTGCTGCGGCAGATGTTGGCGGCTTGCATAATGCTTTGATGAGTTTATGGCAGATAGCGGCGCTTAACCCCCATGATGTATCTTGTGTTGAAATTGAAGATGCACCACGCTTTGAATGGCGTGGGCAACATTTGGATGTTGCTCGGCAGTTTTATTCTATGGATGAAGTGAAAAGGTTTTTGAACCATATGGCGCTTTATAAAATGAATAAATTTCATTGGCATTTAGTGGATGATGAAGCGTGGCGGGTGGAGATTAAAGCGCTGCCAGTGTTGACCAAAAAAATTGCTTTTCGCGGCCATGACCAGCTGATGGAACCTGGGTTTGGCTCAACTTGTGAAGCTGACGGCGGGTTTTATACCCAAGATGATATGCGCGAGATTGTTGCTTATGCTGCCAAACGTAATATTGAGGTTATTCCTGAAATTGATGTCCCTGGACATTGTTATGCTTTGCTTAAAGCCATACCTGATTTGGTCGAAAAGGAAGATTTGTCTGATTATAAATCGGTTCAGGGATACCATAACAATTGTCTAAACCCTGGTTTGCCGCAAACCTATGAATTTATGGACACTGTGTTTAAAGAAGTTGCCGATATATTTCCAAGTGATTTTATTCATATTGGGGCTGATGAGCGACCTAAGGGAAGCTGGGAGCGCTCGCCTAAAATTGCGGAACTGATGGCGGCGAATGGTTATAACTCGACCGAGCAAGTTCAAACGCATTTCCTTAAAAAAGTACAAAATATTGCCAAGAAATATGGCAAAAAAACTGGTGCTTGGGAAGAGGCAAGTGAGCAGGGTGATATAGACAAACATGGATATGTTGTCAGCTGGAAAGGTGTTGAAGCGGGTATTAATGCTGCTGAGCGCGGTTATAACATGGTTATGGCGCCCGCACAATTTTGTTATTTTGATATAGCTCAATCGGAACATTTTGATGAGCCAGGTTTAACTTGGACAGGCGCGCGGGTTTCGATGGAGACAACTTATAGTTATAATCCAATTCCCGATGACATCGCGCCTGAGCTTAAAAGCAATTTTAAGGGCATACAGGGGTGTTTATGGTCAGAAAATTTATATGATAAGACGATTGTTGATCATTTAATGTTTCCGCGTTTGATTGCTTTAAGTGAAATTTGTTGGACAGAAATTGAAAGACAAAACTATGATAATTTTAAGTATGATCTTAAAAAATATCATCAGAACATGCTTGATGGTATGAAGATAAACTATCGCCGACGTGACTTTGCATAATGTATGTTTTATTTGCCGACATGGTTTTTGAGTTGAACCAAATTTTCTGATAATCTTTGATATTGGGGGTTTTCGATTAAACTCGCTTTTGCATTTTTATCGGTTAATGCATTGATATATTTAAGGACGAAATTGCCTGTTCGCAGAACGTGACGCCACCTTGGTTTAGAGGGGAGTGTTTCTTCTAAGAAATATTTATCTAATGTGCGGGTTTGTAGCGAAGACCTATCCATATAAACCCGCCAAATATTGCTTTGTTCTGCGAGGTCAATTTTATTTAAACCCGAAGATAGATGCCATAATTCGAGCGAATCATTCATGGCGTCGACGAGCAGATGACGATAGTCTAGTTTTAATTTACTAAGCGACATTTTAGCGGATTCTACGATGGGTTCGGCCTGTGTTTTGGTTAAATATTGAATGCCTTCTTTTTCGATAATATTTTGCGTATTGGTTAATGCATTTTCAATTGCGGGTAGTTTGGCTTGGGAGGAAATTTCATCTTCTTGATGCAAAATTATGGCAATATCATCTGACCTAAAGCCGCCAACACGGGCAATATAGGCCGAAAGGTTGAGGGTTGCGCCGTTGGATTTTTGGATGTCAATTATCATCTGACCACGATCTTTTTGTTTTAACTGTTTGCGGACTTCTGCTAATTGTGATTTAGGGATGAGTTGATGCATGTTTTTGCCGATCATATCTCTTGTTTGAAAACCAAGTTTTAAATGGGCTGCTTGGTTAAAGAATGCGATTTGATCGAAGCTATTGAAGGTGATAATCGCATCTTCGATGCTGTCGAGCATTCGCAACATACCCCTTTGGGAGTTGCGTAATTCATTCTCTGTTTCTAGGCGTCTTGAGACTTCTTCTTTTAGCCTGATATTTTCTTTGAGGTTTTCGATCCCTTGTTTGGCGTCTAGCAGAGTGCGTACCCGCGACATAAGCTCATCTTTTAAAAATGGTTTTACGACATAATCATTCGCTCCGCTGTTAAAACCCTCGACCAGATCTGAAATTTGTGCGCGGGCGGTGAGCATTAAAATGGGTAATTCATATAGGTCATATTTTTCGCGGATGGTGCGGGCGATTTTAAAACCACTTATCTCTGGCAGCATTATATCTAGAATGATAAGTGCTGGGTTTTCTTGAGCAAGCAGTGTAAATGCTTGTGCGGCATCTTTGGCTAATAGAACATTATAGCCCATAAGGGATAGGTGATTATGCAATATTTGAAGATTGATATCTTCATCATCTACCACCAATATGGTTTCTCTTGTTGGTTCGATATCGATTTTTACAACTTTGTTTGAATCTGTTTCGATGGGCAATAAACTTAGTAATCGCTCAGGTTCGATATAGGATATGACTTTGTTTTCATTAATAGGGTTGGCATCATAGTCGGTATTTTGTTTTAATAAAAGCAAGTTTTCGTTGGCAATTTGTAGGTTAAAGGAAAAAGTTGAACCGATATCCAATTGGGTTTCGACATGCATTTCGCCCTGCATTAACTCGACAAGTTTTTTGGAAATTGCCAACCCAAGACCGCTACCGCCTATTTTACGAGTGATGCCGCCATCGGCTTGCTCGAACGGTTTGAAGATACGGTTTTGATCTGCTGGGGTCATTCCGATGCCCGTGTCGCTGATTCTAAATATAACTTGGCCTGATTGCTCATGTGCTGAAATTTCTATCTCGCCTTCATTGGTGTATTTAATGGCGTTACCAACAAGGTTGAATAGGATTTGTTCAAACCGAATGGTATCGGCCGAGATTTTTGGCAAATTATTGGGTATGTCTTTTGTTATCTTAATGTCTTTTTTACCGACAAGATGTTTTGACAGCTCAATGATATGATTGACGATCATTGCTACATCCACAGGCGTGGTGTCAATATGCAATTGGTTGTGGCGGATTTTATGAAAATCGAGCAAATCATTGACCAAGAGTGACAACCGATTGGCAGAACTACAAACCATATTAAACTGGGTTTTTTGGGCATCAGTGAGTGTGCCTGCAGCCCCATCCAATAATGACTCTGTTATGCCGATTATGCCGTTTAATGGCGTACGTAATTCATGCGAGGTATTGGCAAGAAATTCATCTTTTAGTTTATCGGCTGTATGCAATTCTTTATTTTGAATTTCGATGGTTGATATTTTTTCTTCTAACTCGGCATTCACATCGTTAATGAATGCAATTTGTTTGCGGATTGAATGTTGCATGGTTACAAAGCTACGCGCTAAACTGCCTAATTCATCGTTGCGGCCGCTGCCTTTGATGGATAAATCTAAATCGCCTCTGGAGACCATTTCGGTTGCGAGCATTAGAGAGTTTAGTGGTTGTGTCATCAACCCTGAGAGATAATATACGATAACAATAATCAGTAGGGTGATAAAAGCGCCTAAGCCCCAGATAAGGTTTCTGAAATAGAGACTTTTTTCTAATGCTTCATCTTCTGAAATTTCGACGATTAGTGCCCATTTATAGCCCAAGAAATCTATATAATCAAAAGCTGCTAATGTTGCGACATTAGCATAGTTATTATTTTTAGTGATTGAAGAAAGCCCTGACAATGCGTTTGTTGCGGCTATTGTTTTGAGCTGCAGGTTTTTTAAGGTTAGTATTTTAAGGCTATAGTCGTTTGGGTTTGCGCCGAATGCGGCCAATCGGCTGCGGGGACGGAAATCTTGCCCGATGAGATAGGCTTCGCCTGTTTTACCAAGGCCATCGCGGCGGCCTGTGATTTCGGTCAGTGATGTTTCGGGAATTGCGTAAACAATGATGCCACTAAACCGACCGTGTTGAATAATTGGAAATGCAAGATATGCGACTTCTTGTTTGGTAATCTGATCCCATGAAAAATCGACAAATTCTACAATGTTTTTGAGGGCTTCTCCTTTAAGTTGGCGGGCTAATATTTTTTTATAAATGTTAGAGACTGGAGAGTTGCTTATGGTTTTATAGGATATGTTCTGACCGAAATATTGTGCTTTGGCGGTTGAATAAACAATTTGACCTTTGGGGGTGATGAGTAAGATATTTGAAAATTTGAATGATTTTGCAAAGTCTTGATAGCCGCCATCAAAACGGAAATTTACCCCTGCATACCCGTCGGTTTGATTTTGGTAGGATGAGGATAAAAGAAAAAAATTCTTATGTTTTCGATAAGTTGAAACTAATTTTTGTGCAGCGACTTTTGGGTTTTTATCTATTAAATCAAAGGCGTAAGAAAAACCCAAATAAGGTGAAATGCTATAACGGACATGGTTGCCTTGTGAAAATAATTTGGCCTGTGCTTTGGTGTTTTTTAAGTGATGTTCGATTTCACTTTTTTTACTATCCCGAATTGACACCAATTTATCGAAAACATGTTCCTCAATATTTTGGGAATATGATATTTGAAAAAACGCGCCAATTGCGGCGATTGGAATGATGGATAACAGTAAAAAAGCCAAACTAAGTTTGGCACGGTAACGTAAATTTGCCAATATATTGAACATTATTTCCTACTTTTTTGGAATTTAACCTAGCAGGGTTTCATTTAAATAACAAATTGGTAATGTAATTGGTATTGCAACCAAATTGACGTTATTGACGGCTTATTTTGCAGATTTTGCAGTTATATATTCTTGACCCTTGGCATATTTAATAGATGATAATGACTAACTGAATATATAAAAGAGGGTATATAAAATGACAAAAATTTCGCCATTGGTGGTCGGTTTTCAGGGTACTGAATTTACAGAAGATGAATTGCAGTTTTTTAGGGACGCTAAGCCTTATGCACTTATGGTTATGCGCCGTAATGTGCTTGGACGCGACCAAATAAAACGGTTGAATGCGCAATTTAGCGACGCGGTTGGGCGCGAGGATGCTGTGGTTACCACTGACCAAGAAGGTGGGCGTATTCAACATTTGGAGGGCAATGATTGGCCTGTTTTTCCGATTTATGGTGTTTTTAAAAAATTGATTGAAAAAGATTTGGAGCTAGCAAAACATACCATGCGCCGATCTTCTAGAGCTTTGGCATCTGATATGCTTAATGCTGGTTTTAATGCCAATTGCAGCCCCGTTCTTGACCTTGGTTTTAAGGGATCTTCTGCGGTTATCTCTGACCGAGCATTTGGTGAAGATGCTGATATTGTGGCACAAATGGGTGCGGAAATAATAAATGGGTTTATGGAAGCGGGGGTTATTCCGATGATGAAGCACATACCTGGCCATGGACGTGCTTTAGAAGACAGCCATAAAACACGGCCTATTGTTAGCGCAACTTTAGAAGAAATGGATGATACGGATTTCTTGCCGTTTAGAAAACTAAACCACTGTCCATGGGCGATGGTATCGCATGTTGTTTATGATGCTTGTGACGCATTGCCTGCCACTATTTCAAAGCCTGTTATTGATGAGATTATTCGCAAACGGATTGGTTTTGATGGGGTATTGATTTCTGATTGTGTGTATATGGAAAGCTTAGACGGCCCGATTGCCACGCGATGTAAACAAGTTCAAGATGCAGGTATTGATTTGGTTTTATCTTGCCATGGTGGCGCTAAAGATTGGTATGAATGGCAGGAAAATTTGAGCGATTTGTCGGATGAAAGTCTTTTAAGGCTGAGTGCTTCTGAAGGCAAAATGGCTGCGTTTAAGAAGAATATTGACCCTGACCCATTTGCTACTATGGCGGAGGTTTGGAAACTTTTAAAAGACTAAAGTAGATAATACCAATTATATATAACGGTGATGGGAGCATTATTGAACCCATTCATTAACCTACTAATTTAATTGATATTTTTTGTGAAAGTAACGTAAATAACAGGTCACTTAACGTAATTAACAGGGAAAATGGGTTATATTTTTTGTTGAAATGTTTTTAGCTGTAGGTGTTGAAATATGCAACTTCTGGAAATATCAAATACTATTGATTGAGGGGGAGTGGCCTAAATATTTCAATTATAAATTGTAAAAATATATAAACCGAACGAATGAGGGAATCTTCGATGAAAAAAATATTATTAGCGAGTGTTGCAAGTGCTGCTATTGCCATTAGTGCAATAGTGCCGACCATAACTATTGCTGCCGAAATGTCTGAACTGACAATTGTGCCGCGCCAAGTGACATCATGGGTACGTAATTTTAACCCGTTTAATCAAACTACTAAATTGCCAACCACAAATGAGTTTATTTATGAGCCTTTGGTTATTTTTAATACCTTACAGGGCGGTAAGCCTTACTATCGTTTGGCGGTAAATCACTCTTATTCGGATGATTTGAAAACCCTTACATTTAACCTTAGAAAGGGTGTTAAATGGTCTGACGGTGAAGCATTTGATGCGGCGGATGTTGCGTTTTCTCTAGAGCTTGCCAAGAAACATGCTGCTTTGGATATTCAAGCTATATGGGCGTTGATTGATGGCTATGAAGTTGTTGACAGCCATACCATTAAATTTAACCTATCTAGCCCCAATGCTGCTGCAGCTTTTAAAATTGTAAAAGCCCCAATTGTAGCTGAACATGCTTGGAAAGATGTTAAAGACCCTATTACTTTCACCAATGAAAACCCAGTTGGTACAGGGCCGATGACAGAGATAACCCGATTTACTCAACAAGTTTATACGCAATGCCGTAACCCTAATTATTGGGATGCTGCAAACCTTGCTGTGAATTGTTTGAAATTACCACAGCTTGCCAATAATGATCAGACGCTTGCTGCCGCTCAAAAAGGTGAGCTTGATTGGTTTGGTTCATTCTTACCAGATATTGAAAAAACATATGTTTCTAAAGATGTTGATAATCATAAATATTGGTTCCCAGGTGGGTCGATGGTTGCGTTTAACTTTAATTTAGAATCTAAAAATGCGGGCAATAAAGTTGCGTTTAACAACCTTGGTTTTAGGCGTGCTATGTCTATGGCAATGGACCGCGATGCAATGGTGAATGTGGCTGGCTACGGTTATCCTACCCTTAATGATTATGCATCTGGGCTTGGCCGTGGTTACCATATGTGGAACAACGAAAAGGTTGAAGCTGATTTTGGTAAATTTACAAAATTGGATATTAATGCAGCTAAAGCTTTGCTTGCTGAAAATGGATTTAAAGATGCCAATGGTGATGGCTATGTGCAAAATGCCGATGGCAGTGCTATTGCGTTTAGTATTATTGTACCTAACGGTTGGACCGATTGGGTTAATACCGTACAAATTGGTGTTGAAGGATTACAAGAAATTGGCATAAACGCTAAAGTATCGACGCCTGAAGCATCGGCTTGGACACAGGCACTTATTGATGGCAGTTATGATGGTGGCCTTAATGCTTATTTCACGGGTGTGACACCACATCGTCAATATGAAACTGCATTTCATAGCCGTCATAAAGACGCAACACGTTTTTCATCGACACGGTTTTCTAAGCCAGAGCTTGATAAAGCATTTGATGCTTTTTATGCCACGGGTGATGTTGTGAAACAACGGGAAATTATGGATGATATTCAATATATCATTGCAGCAAATATGCCGTATGTACCTGTGTTTAATAACCCAAAATGGTACCAGTATAATACCGCACGTTTTACGGGCTTCTTTAATGCGGACAACCCAGGCGGCAACCCAGTTGTTCACCCGAATAACCCTGAACGTTTGTTGAACTTATTGTCCATCAAACCTAAAAAGTAATTTGGCAAACAAAATGAGCTTCAAAGAAACGATGGTTTTTTTGAAGCTCATTATTAGTTATTTTAGAAATTTAATTATTTTGTGAACTAAATTATTTTAAATTGGGAGGGATATATGCACTTCGTCTTAAGACGTCTGTTTTTTTATCTTATTGCGTTTTTTTGCGCAGCTACGTTTAACTTTATTATACCGCGTATGATGCCTGGTGACCCTATTACGGTAATGTTTGCCTCACAAGGTAACCCGTTGCCTATAGAAACCTTAAACGCACTTAAATCTACATTTGGGTTTGTGGATGGCCCGCTGCATGAGCAATATTTTGCCTATATTAAAAGTGTATTCACTTGGGATTTAGGCTATTCGGTACAATTTTTCCCGCTTTCGGTTAACGAAGTGCTTGGTCGCTCGTTGCTTTGGACTTTATTTCTTGTGGGCACGTCATCTATTATAAGTTTTTCTATTGGTTCTATGGCCGGGGTTTATGCGGCTTGGAACCGTGGGGGCGGTTTTGATACTTTATTTTCGCCATTCTCGTTGGTGCTGCAATCGATGCCAGCGGTTATTGTTTCATTGTTTTTTCAATTCCAGACCGGACCGCTTACCCCGGGGAGGGGGTGAAAAAAAGACAAAGAAAAAACATAGGAAAATCGAAAAAAAATGAAAATATGAAAAAAAAGAAAGAAAAAATGAAAAATTATTTAAAACACATGAAAAATTGAAAAATTGAAAAATATGAAAAATAGGAAAATCGATTTTTGAACGCAAAAGCTTCACCCTTATTATGCCTCCGGCGGCAAAAATCGATTTTTGAACGCTTTTTCTCCACCCTTATTA
>JABSRY010000449.1 GCA_013214985.1 Hyphomicrobiales bacterium | reverse complement strand
TTAAATAAGTATTGAACGGGTCAGAAACTATGAGGTTAACTGAACTTTCTGACATAAAACCAAAAATTAGAATGTAAATAGATAGTCAAAACGAAACACTTGGCTGTAATTGTAAACTTACATCCTTCTTCATCGACGGAACGTATATTTTATACGTTAATTGACTCTAACATGAATTTACTAATAAATGTTAAAAACCTTTAAAAATTTATAATTATTGCCGCTAAAACAGCGCACGGTTTGCAACTATTTTCTGAAAATAAGCTGCCGATAATCCCATCGCCAGACAATTGTTATTAGCAATGAATCACTTATTGATTATGCCCCATATCGGCGTCTACTATGGCAAGATAGTCTTCTAAATTTCGGCCAGGCTCATCGTTGAACTGTTCTCCCGATAATATACAGGTCACAATTTTATCAATCCTAAAAGCTCTAAAATCTGCTCGCTTCTCGCACCAAGTTGTTACCGTCCAAACCCGCCCCCAATATTCAATTTGTAGCGGTCTAACAATACGGGTAGATGCCAGATCGCCCAAAGACAGATAGCTAATCTTTAATTTCTCTTGCTTGCGAATAGCATTGCGGATGATGGGCATATGCTTAAAACCAATTTTTGCTTGCGCGAATGGGTAAACGCCAAAACCCCAGCGTTTTGGTATAGTGCCATTAGTGGTGGCAACTTTGTTAATTTTGCGGGTTAGAGATGTCGCAGCTGCCTGAAGTTCCAAATCAGCGGCCTCAGCAATAATTGCCATGCCCAAATGAAGCGCTTCTAACTCAACAAATGAAAGGTTCATAGGGGGTAAAAACACGGGTTCCCGAAGTATATAACCAACACCACGCTCCCCATCGACAGATATTCCAGAAGCAACTAATGTATCAAAATCTCGGTATATTGTACGCACAGATACGCCAAATCGTTCGGCGATATCCTGTGCAACATGCAAACGGCCGTCTTGAATAATTTTTATAATTTCTGCAAGACGGTCGCTGCGGCGCATAATATTCTCTAGTTTAAAGTTATTTCAAGGCTTGTATGGTAATTTTTACACTAGACCCATCTATGGCTTCCATACAAGGTGCAAGTGCAGGCTCGTTACCAATTTCAGCAGCAGCAGCTTTTGCATCTTCAAGTGTTTTCCATTCAATATGTTCAATCCAAAACCCTTCATCATCGCACGAAAGTCGGCGTGATATAAAACCATTCCGTTTGCTAACAAAGTCATTTATTGCCTGAGCATCTTTTACAAATGTCTCACTTGATACACCATCATTTAGCTTAAAGGTCACTGTTTCTATTGTATGTTTAGTCATTTCTTATCTCCTAAGGTTGTTTGCAAAATATAACTACGCCATTTCAACTGACAAATTCTGTCAGTTGAAATGACTTTTACGCACCTTTATTTTTGTCATGCAATTTGTAATACGCACCAAAGCCAAAACGTTGAAAACTAGAGGAAATTACGATCAATTTGCTCTAGCTTCAACTTAATTTGCTACATATTTAGTGTGCAAACCATCATTATTCATAAAAATAAGGGGCTTTTTTCAATCCATCAAATTGTGTTTTATCATGCTGTACCCATAGTTGCGCGCCTGTTGCCTCTAATACTTGTTCAGCTACATCAAACGATTCCTGCGTTTGTTCCTTGTCAAAATTCCATACTGGCATTGTGCCGGCTTCTTTAGCATCAAGCGATGTATATAAATCACCAGACAATAAAATCGGCTTGGTTTTTGGCAAATTCACATAAAGCAATTGATGCCCAATTGTATGCCCAGGTGTCGAAACAATGACCACACTGCCATCACCAAATACATCATGATGTCCGTCTATTTTTTGTACTCGGTCTTTTAAGTCACCAAAATCACCGACCATAAACCCAGCTTGTTGGGCATTTTCACTAAAGCCTAAGTCAAATTCCTTATTTTGCACCAACCAAGTTGCATTTTTAAACATTCCTGCATTACCAGTATGGTCAGAATGCAAATGTGAAAACACAATATAATCCACATCTTCAGCCGCAACTTTCAGTTCAGACAATTGAGATGCCACAGTTTTACTAACCGACCAATGAAACGCGCCGCCCATAACATCTAGACCATCTTTCATATCTATCAATTTGTCAGCAAATCCAGCATCCCATATTAAGTTGCCACTAGGGTGTTTAATTAAATAACATGGGTTAGAAGCAACCACATTGGTGCCTTTTTCTAACGCTGGGTTAAGGATAGAGCCATCCTTAATCGCTATTTCACCACAATCTAAAACGGATATTTTAACCGCGACATCGGCATTTGCCTTAATGTCCTTTAGCGCAATATTACCTGCCATGGTTATATTTACGCTAAACATAGCAGCCGTTATTAGGCCAGTTGCTAACAACGTATTGTTGATTTTATTCCAAATTTTTGCATTCTTTTTCATATCTATTCACTTTCAATATTCATCTTGTAATTAACAAAAATAGGTATATCGTATCAAAAATAAGATTAATATATCAAATATCGAGACTTTAAGTCTCAAAAATGAGACAATAAATGAAATTATGGAATTATAACGACATAGCGATTTTTATGTCAGTCGCAGAACAACACAGCTTTACAGCCGCAGGTAAAAAACTAGGTTTGCCAAAAAGCACCGTTAGCAGGCGCATTTCACAATTAGAGGATCAATTGAACATAAGGTTGCTCGAACGTTCATCGCGCAAACTCACCATGACGCCAAAGGGTAAAAGGCTATTTAACGACAATAAGGGCTTGTTCGAACAACTCAATCAAAATTTTCAACGCTTAACAGACAATCTAGATGAAATGTCAGGCATCATCAAAATCACCTCCCCAGTTTTAATGGCCAATACTTTGCTCAATAAAATGTTAATTGATTTTCAAAATATCCATCCCAAAATT
>JABSRY010000448.1 GCA_013214985.1 Hyphomicrobiales bacterium | reverse complement strand
TGAACAACAAGCGGGCAAAAACTTTAGGGCAAGTGTTGGCCGTGCTTTGGGTGTTGCTACAACTCGAATTCAAGCCCAGTCCAAACTAATTGCAATGAGTATTTTTATGATATTTGTTTCGGTGATTGGCATTATTTGGCTTGGTTTTCAAGAGGTTACGAGCGGTGAAATGGGCTTTGATTCATTGTCTCAATTTGTATTATATGCCGCACTTTCGGCATCTAGCCTAGCGGCAATTAGCCAAGTATGGAGCGAGATTCAGCAAATGGCGGGTGCATCTGACCGCATTATGCAATTGTTAGATATGACCCCAGGGATTGATGTGCCTAAAAAACCACTTAAACTGGCAAATAAAGTAGAAGGTATTGTTGAATTTGATAATGTGTCTTTTGCTTATGGGACTAAAGAAAATCACTTATTTAAAGGTCTGAATTTTAAAATTAATAAAGGCGAAATGGTCGCGTTTGTTGGCCCGTCTGGCGCGGGTAAATCTACTATTTTTAATTTGTTGATGCGCTTTTATGATTTAAATGAAGGCACGATTAGCTTGGATGGTCATGCAGTTAATACGTTTGACCCAAAAGATTTGCGGGCGCAATTTGCTACAGTGCCTCAAGATGTTATGATTTTTGCCAATAGCGCGATGGAAAATATACGGTTTGGGCGGATTGATGCCACCGATGAAGAAGTGATGGCAGCCGCTAAAGCCGCTGAAGCGCATGAGTTTATTATGAGAACCGTGGATGGATATGATACCGCATTAGGCGAGCGCGGTATGGCGCTAAGTGGCGGTCAAAGACAGCGTATTGCCATTGCCCGTGCCATATTGCGTGATGCGCCCGTATTGTTGCTAGATGAGGCAACCAGTGCGCTTGATAGCGAATCAGAAAAGAAGGTGCAAAAGGCATTAGAAAATTTGGCAAAAGGCCGCACAACGCTTATAGTCGCGCATAGATTGTCTACAATTCGCGATGCCGATAGAATATTGGTGGTTGAAGATGGCAAAATTGTCGAAGAAGGCAACCATCAAGATTTGATGGAAAAAGCAGGCACTTATGCAAAGCTTGTAAAGTTACAAAATCAAGGAATTGCGACTTAATACCAAATAGGCGCTACGGGGATATATGTTAAAAAAGAAAAATGTTGGCTGGATTATTTTGGCAGTGGTTACCTTATTGTCTTTTCTCATTGTAAGGGCCTTCATTCAAAATGGTGAGTTTCAAACTATTGTGGCGCAATCGAACTACACGTGCAAAGCCATAGAAGCCCCTTATGGCGCTGGAGATTTATTTGCCGATTATGATACAGGCTTATTGTATATTTCGGCAACACCAAGGCATTTGGGTGAATATAACCCAAGTGTTCGGGGTGATATTTATGTTCTAAATATGGATGACAATACTTATATAATTGAGCTTGCAAGTGCTAAGTTTAACAAAAGCTTTAAACCGCATGGCATAAGCCTTATAAAATTAGCCGATGGTACAAAGCGATTGTTTGTGATTAACCACGTTTCTGATAGTGCGGATGCGGTGGAAGTTTTTGAAGTGAATGGTAAAAAACTAAACCATATTAAAACAATTGGTGGTTTTGAAACAGGGTTAAACTCGATAGTCGCGATAGATGGTGAACGTTTTTATGCTACGCAAGATGGTCATACCCGCGGTGTGTCAGGTTTTATAAATGGCTTATTTAAGTTAGAATATGCTGAAATTGTTTATTATGATGGTGAAAACTTGCAAATGGTTGCCGATGGGTTTGTATACGCAAATGGCATAGAAATGACCCAAGATGGTAACCAAGTTTATGTAACAGATACAGCCAAGCGCACATTATCATTTTACGACCGCGACATAGTGACCAATAAACTGACCAAAAGCGGTGATATTTATTTGGATGCTGGCGGTGACAATATCAGGCGTAACGCCGATGGCAGCTTTTTGATAGCAGGGCATCCGAAGAATTTTTCGAGCTACTTCTATAAGAACGGTCTTTATGATAAAGCTCCAAGCGTGGTATTTAACGCTATCCCCCCAAAAGATGATAAAGGCGGCGAATTGCATGCTGTTTATTTGGATGATGGCACCGAACTCTCAGCATCGTCAGGCGCAATTCGTTATAAAAATAAAATGTATGTTGGCTCAGTTATGGACAATAAAATCCTCTCCTGCGTTAAGTAAATACTCGCTGCTATCTTGGGTGAGGATAGTTTGTCTTTTCTTATATTTGATGAACTACAGTGAATGTGCCGCTTGCGAGTTCAGCTTTTCTGTTTTCAAAACGATGCGGAATTGAAGCATTAAACATTATTGCCTGTCCCGCATATAGGCGTATTGCTTCTGATGCCAAATATACCGTTAAATTACCCCTCTCTAACCAAAGATATTTTACTACATTCTTACTTTGGTTAGCTGCAAATGACGTTTTCCCATGTCTAATAAAATAGAATTGATAAAAATCTGCAGGTGATGATGAAGACTTTGCCGACAATAAATGGCAAATGAACGGACTATCTTTTTTGCTTATGATGTTGAGTGTTGACGGGCGTAAAACTTGAGAATTATTAAATTTTGTGGGTGGTTTAACAAAATCCTCAAGGCTAATACTCATTGCGTCTGCAAGTTTTGCTAATATTTGAATAGTGGGGTTTTTTTGCCCACTTTCTATCTGTGCAATCATTGAACGACTGACACCGGATCTGTCCGCAAGCGATTGTAAACTTTCGTTATTGGCTTGTCTGAAACTACTAATGAATGACCCTAGATAATCAAAATTCATGCAGCGTTTCCCTTATAGTAGATTTATTCCACCATAGACTAGCAATATATTTTTGAAAGCTTAAACTATACACGCCTCACTCCAAGACCCGAAAGTCTTGATGTGATATTATACGGAAATTATCTGTAACTTGATCTCG
>JABSRY010000447.1 GCA_013214985.1 Hyphomicrobiales bacterium | reverse complement strand
ATCTTCTATGCCATCGACATTTGTCACATCCACAATTGCAGGGCTAACCAGTGCAGCAATATTACGCAACTTAGCGGGCGCAAGCAAAGCATCACCGCCCCGCGCAACCAAATCATCAAATGCCTCAATATAACCATCCGCAACTTTACCATTGACCACAGGGCCCATATAAGGCTGTTCTTCATCATTCCACAAACCAACCCGCAATGCCTTGGTCATTTCCACTAATTTGGCAAGCAATGCATCGGCTTTCACATCGCCATCAGGCAAAATCAAGCGCCTAGCACACGTACATCTTTGCCCAGAACTAATAAATGCAGATTGAATAATATGATAACAAGCCGCTTCTATATCTTCAACTTCCGAAACAATCAGTGGGTTATTGCCGCCCATTTCAAGCGCCAACATAACATCAGGCCGACCACCAAATGTCTCATGAATAAGCTTGCCCGTTTGCGATGAACCCGTAAAAAACAACCCGTCAATTTTGGCGTTCGATAAAGCAATACCAACCTGTTTTTCACCCTGCAATAAATTAATAACCCCTTTTGGTATGCCCGCTTTATCCCATAAATGCACCATAAACGCACCCGTTTTTGGCGTAATTTCACTCGGCTTAAACAAGATAGTATTGCCCGCCAATAATGCAGGTACAATATGCCCATTGGGTAAATGACACGGAAAATTATAAGGCCCAAATATAGCAACAACACCATGCGCTTTATGGCGCAATACACTGTTAAACCCAGCAGATTCGGTTAAATTTGTGCCCGCTCTTTTAGCATTGGCCTGCTCACTCAAAGCAATTTTACCAATCATTGCCGCCACTTCACCTTGGCTATCCCACAATGCTTTGCCCATTTCAGCGCTAATCATCTCTGCAATAACCAGCTTATTTTCTTCAACCAATTCGCGGTATTTCCGAACAATCTCAACCCGCCCGTCATAGCCTAAATCTAGCCAATCATTAAGCGCCGCTTTTGCAGCTTTTGCAGCCGCTTCAACTTGTTCATCACTTGCAGCATTACCGCGCCAAACCACTTGTTCATTAGCAGGGTCGATAGAGCAGAATTCAGCACCGGCGCCAGCAACCCAAACACCATTTATATAACAATCTTTTTTAAACATAATACCTCACTATTTAACGCTCATATAACCAGAAGCTTCAACACGACCAGGTGCAATACGCAATTCATCACCAATTTTTACCTGCAATATATCAGCAAGCTTTTGGCTAATTTCCACGTGTTCGCCTTCAATATGCACATCCGCTAGGCAGCATTTAAAACGCCGCAAATATGGCGTCGAAACCAACATTTTATTTCGGCTATCTTCCATTTCTCTAAAGCCCGAAATTTTTAGGCTACGAGTATTTTTAATAGTATGAATATCAACCGTATAGCTTTCAACCGTAGGGCCACCATCAAAAATATCGACATAATTAGAATATCTAAAGCCTTCTTTTTCAAGCATTTTTAACGCAGGCAAACTGGCGGCAAAGGGCTTACCAATCGCCTTTTGTGCAACTTCAGGTAACAAATCAATATAAATCGGGTATTTCGGCATAAGGTCAGATATAAACCGTTTATCACTCACTCCCGACATCACATCCGCTTCATCAAAGGCAATGCCAAAAAACTTAATGCCCAAATGTTGCCAAACTGGTGATTGGTCATTTTCATCGCGGTAACCGCGCATTTCAGCAATTACTTTTTCGCCAAATCGTTCAGGCCTATTGCCCATCAACATATAGCGCGAGCGCGAAAGCAACGAGCCATTGCCCCTAATTCTAAATTCAGGCAATAAGAATAACGACCCAATTTCAGTTGTACCCGTGTAATCATTGGTTAATGTCAAAAGCCTTGCTTCTTGAATGCGGTCAAGCTCTGGGCATCTTTGCATCACGCGCAACACTTTATAACTATAAAATGGCAAGTCTAACCCAACATTGGTGTAAATTGCCGTTGTACCAACCAATTCGCCCGTATCAACATCTTCTAGCACCATAAAATAGGTCGCACCATCATGCCCTGTTAGTTCGGCTTCACAGGCCTCAACACTGTCGCTAATACGCTTTGCCAACAGGTCATAATCTGCAGGCATAGAGGTCATCCCGCCGCCTGTTTTCTTGGCTAAGGCCATTAGGTTTTCTAAATCTGTGGTTCTTACTGGTCTTACAATTTGCATAATCATCTCCCGCTTAATTCTCTATTTGTTTTTCAACATCTCGTAAAAATTTAAATTCATCACTGGCCATCCGCATTAATATTAATGCAACAAATTTAGCCCGCTCTGCTAAACTTTCAACCACCATATATTCGTCACTGCTGTGTATGTTGCCACCACGCACGCCAAGCGTGTCCACATTTGGCAAGCCGCTTTGCATTAGGTTATTGCCATCACACACACCGCCAGTGTGCTTAAACGCAACATTAAGCCCAAGCATAGAGCCAGTTTGTTTTATAAACTCTTGCAAGTTCAAGTTTGCATCCGTCGCAGGTTTTGGGTTGCGGGTAATACCACCAAACAAATCAACCTCATAACCTTCATCGGCATTATATCTATTAACAATTTCATTGAGTTTATCTTGCACCCAAACCGCATCATCCACCGTAGCAAGGCGGCAGTTAAACCGACCAAGCGCATGCTCGGGCACCATGTTTAAAGCCCCACCGCCATTAACATGGGCGATATTCACCGTTAAATCATGCCTTGCCCCGTGCAAGGCTTCAACTTCAGTTAAAATTTTCATTAACTGCACCAGTGCATTGCGGCCAGACTGTATATCCCGCCCCGCATGAGATGCCTTGCCTTTTACTCTAATGGTAAAGTTACCAGAGCCTTTACGCGCGCCAACCAATGTGCCATCTGGCAAACTAGGTTCAAAAATCAGGCCAACATCATGGTATTTAGCCCGCTCAATTAAGTA
>JABSRY010000446.1 GCA_013214985.1 Hyphomicrobiales bacterium | reverse complement strand
CCCCAAGCAAAAACAAAAAACGATAAAAATCAACAGGTTACGGAGGAGCGAAGTGCTTTTGGGTCACTACAACTGTGATTATATCTATGATAGATTTAGAAGTAGGTTTTCTCTGATTTACCGTGAGCTTCCGGTGACCCCGTATGACAAACTCAAATTTTTCCTGATAAAGTAGCGTGAGCATCAACTGATGCTCACACTACTTTACAGGAGATAAAAAAATGAGTGACCCAACAAAAGATAAAATCTATACGTTGCCACCAAAAGGCAAATTAACATCAACTACGCCGCCCAAAGTCAGTCTTGATGAGGTGCTGGTAGAATTGGAAAACTGGCGAGCTAATAAACCGAGCCCAACTGCCAGCATTCCTGATAGTTTATGGCACAAAATATTTGCCTTAGCAAAAATACATACAGAGACAAAAATACGTTCATTATTGAGTATTAGTACGAAGCAATATAACAGCAAATATGCGCAGCTTTTTTCTCCTAAAGCAACATCAACAGCCTCAAATGCCAAGATTGATTTATGTCAGATAAAGACACCCGCACCGGAAAAGGCAGTTTATCAACCGCTAAAAATTCCGGCGTCTAATACAATCGTGGCTGAATTTTATCGTCCTGATGGCTGCATTATGAAGATCCATACTACAACTGAGAGTTTTTCAAGTCTGATTAACGCATTTTTTGAGGCAGTAAAAGATGTTACAGTTAACGTCCAAGCATAAAGTTTTCATCGGCGTTCAAGCTGTAGATTTTAGGAAAGGGATCGATGGGATTGTGGCTATTTGTCGCAGCGTATTGCAGTATGACCCCTTTAGCGGCCATTGCTTTATTTTCCGTAATAAACGCGCAACCGCCGTTAAATTGTTAATGTACGATGCTCAAGGGTTTTGGTTATGCCATAAACGTTTGTCAGCTGGCTCCTTCAAGCACTGGCCAAGTGCAGGTCAATCAACATGGGAGATCAGTGTAGCCCAGTTGCAAGTGCTGCTTTATAATGGCGATCCTTTTGCCGTGAACACGGCTGCCGATTGGCGCGCTGTTTAAGCCGCTAATTGGTCTGTTAGCTGTAATCTCTGCTGATAGCACCAGGGCAGCCAGGCTTCGGGTTTGGCTGCCACATCCGCTGCATGGTTCTGCAATGCGTTTAAATAGTCAAATGGATTAATACCATTGCGCACTGCTGTATGGATGATACTCATGATGCAATCACCCACGCTGGCACCATTGCCTGTCTTAAAAAACAGGGAGTTCTTGCGGTATCGAATCATGACTTTTATCGCTCTTTCGCTTAAGTTGTTGTCAATCGGTGCGCCTGGATGGTGCAAAAATTGAGTGAGTGCTTCCCAGTGTTTGAGCATGTAATTGATCGCTTGTCCTAATCCACTATTAGGTTCTACAGCTTTATACAGTATTTTATTGTTTAGCCAGATCCGCAGTGCATCCATCAACGGCGCACTGTGTTGTTGATGATAAGAAAGACGCGCGCCAGCGTCCATCTTTTGGGCTTTGCAGTGGGCATCATGCCGATATACTTCGCTGATCTGCTCCAACACAAATTGACATTCAGGTTCAAAAAAATCGTATATCTCGTAGAACTTACGTCGCCCATGCGATAAACAAAAACATAAGATCCAACGTGCTAATAGTGTCTCGTCTACGGCCTTAGGTATATTATTAGAACTGGCATCACTCATGGTGATGAGAGTCTCACTCGTTTGGCGTTGCTCAAGCAGCGGTTTTATATTTTCTGCCGCATATCGTTGGCTGGTATAAAATAAGTAAATATCGTAGGCTACATGACGTGATATCACCACTGAGGTGTAAACACCTTTACGTGTTGCTGCACCTGTTTGATAGTCTTTTATGTGGGATAAGATTTTGTTGGGGGTATCGTCATAGTGCAGTAATTTGCCTTCGGCAGCCGTTAATTCTAATACTTGGTACACCGGTCTAACTGTGTTAGATAATGCTTGCATTTTATCCCACTGGGTCGCGTCAGCCAGTGGGACATTTGAAAATCGTTGCCAGCATTCAATACGATAAAAGGGTAAGCCCATTTCATAATGCCCTATCGCCAGCGTGCTGTAACAACTGGGGGCATATTTAGGTTGCTTTGCTATCTTGGGGGGAACGTCGGCTGTGTATTGTTTACCGCATAAATGGCAGCGCAGCTTCTCTATGTAATAACGTGTCCCTGTAATTAAGGGATTGCCTTGTAACCGGATTAAAATGCCTGGCTTTAGTGAGCTGAGCTTGCCTTTCGCGCCTTCCTCAGCACAGTCAGGGCAGTTAGCGCCTGCTTGTAACGTCTCATGCTTGAGCGCGACTGTTTCACATCCGCTATAGTCTTTTGCGCCATAACGACCATGATTTTTATCCGAATCGCGCTTTGTGCCTTTATTATTAGGCTTTTTATTAGCCTGCGCATCATTGGCCGCTGACTGCGGCTCTATTGTTGTTTGTGCATCGTCTAGCTCAGGTTTCTTGGGCTTTTTTTTTTCAGTTGATATGCCGAATAATCGCTTTAAGCGTTGTATGCTTAACTTTGCTAAATTTAGCTGTTGCTGTAACCATAAGCTAAAGGATATTAATCCACCCATTAGCTTGATATCTTCGGCTGGTAGTGAACTGGATTGCAACCTTGCTTGCAATGCTTCTGCCTGTTCTGGCGTTAAGCTCACTTGTTCTGGCGCCTTGCTCGCTTTCATTTAGCTTTCTTCTTCTTGTTGATTATTTATTGCCTGTTAGCTCAATTTACTATGTGTTTGAACTGTCAGACTCTAAATTAACAATATTTTTGCTAAATTGCAAAAATATTTTTTTAATGGTTATGCGGGCTCACCGGAAGGTCACGTTTATCAACCGCTAAAAATTCCGGCGTCTAATACAATCGTGGCTGAATTTTATCGTCCTGATGGCTGCATTAT
>JABSRY010000445.1 GCA_013214985.1 Hyphomicrobiales bacterium | reverse complement strand
GAAATAATTTAAGTTGAGGTGAATTTTGGATATATCTGTTGCCGTCATAGTAAAAGCAATAAAAGACACGTTAGATTTTGAGATACCGACTCATCTGTTTCTTTGCTTAGTTACCTCAATAATCTTGTTTGTTCCAATTGAATATTTAAGACTAATTAAAGTTGACTGGCTCCAAAACGACTTTGGTTATATTGCGGGTGCAATTTTGCTATTTTCAACTACGAATCTCGTCATCAAATTGCCGACGCATCTGTTTTCATTTGTATTGTACTGGCATAATCAGAAAAAAATTGAAAAGATTTTGCCCTCCAAAATTCAAGCCTTAACTCCTATAGAGAAAAAATACTTAGCCTTTTTTATGGTTCGTAATGTACCAAGTATTGATTTTATTGGTAGTGACAATACCCCTCGAATATTAAGCCAGAAAGGTTTCTTGCATCTCAGATCGCAGCAAACACATACTTTATTGTATGGATATGATATGGATCAGACTGTGAGAGAGGTGCTAAGTTCAAACCCCTTTTTGGTTGAGGGGGCTGCGGGGCAAATTGAGGTTAATTTCTTAATGCGGAATAGAGAAGATTTTTACCAAGACTTTGTAATAGATTTTGAAGCGTTAAGGCAATCACGCCTTATTTGAACACGTTTTTCTACTTTTCACTCAATATTACAGTAATTTTTCGGTCAAACTGGATATGACCATTCTCTCAAGCTGCTAACTTTTATAACGTATTGGGCTATTATTGCTAAGTATTGAATGCAGTTTTTTTATTGCTTTTAACGCATTTTAGACTTACTTATATTCTTTGAATTTGTGTTGACTCTGGTCAGTAAAATTTTGCGTGAGGAGTCCCAGATAAGCTTCGCTATTATTGAGCCTAAAATGGACCATTTTTTATAGTTGAAAATCTAGATGAAATGGAGTAAAATAAATTCAATCAAATTGGGTCTGATTAGGCCTTGAATATTTGGGCTTTAATTTATATAAGTCATTGATTTTATTTAGAAAAATGAAGCGACAAAGCGGACTTTAAATAGCTGGTTTTAGTTGCTAAATTACGATCTTTTTTGCCCTTCACCCGCTCCATATTTTCCTTATTCCCTTGTTATTATCAGTTAGAAATAGAGTTTTTATGATCAATATCTCATGGTATTGGTCCTTTTTTTGTCCTTGACATTTGTTTGTGTAAATCATATTCATATCGCGCGATATGTTATCGCACGATCAAAAATAGGGACTAAATATATGTCAATTAAAGTTATGTATAGGACTTCGGCGAAGGCAACTGGTGGTCGGGATGGCCGTTCGACTACTTTGGATGGTACGTTGGATGTAAAGCTTAGCACACCCAAAGCGTTGGGTGGCACAGGTGGCACAGGAAATAACCCAGAACAATTGTTTGCTGCAGGTTATGCTGCATGTTTTATTGGCGCGATGAAAGTGGCTGCAGCCGATATTAAAGGTTTGGTTGTGCCCGTTGATACATCGGTCATTGCAAATGTTGGCATAGGACCGCGTGCTGAAGGCGGTTTTGGTTTGACAATATCTTTGGCAATAGAGTTGCCAGGTTTGAAAACAGAAATTGCACAAAAATTAATTGATGATGCGCATCAAATTTGCCCATATTCAAATGCGACACGTAATAATATTGACGTAGGTCTTAGCCTTGTTTAAAAATTGGTTTTATTTGAAGCCAGAGGTTACAAACATTTAAATTGGATTTGTTTTCTTAGTTAAATGACAATTTATTTTTGGCGACTTTCTGACTATTTGCTAGGGAGTCGCATTGATTATATCTGCTCTGGTAATTTATCTTCCGTCGTATTACATTATATTCAAATTAAATAACTATTGATTTAAACCGCCATGAAAAATAACGATAATCTTGCACTAGACAATCAGCTGTGTTTTGCGCTTTATTCAGCTTCGCTTGCAATGACACAACAATATAGACAATATTTGGAACCCTTGGGGTTAACGTATACTCAGTATAGTATTATGCTAACCTTGTGGGAGCAAGACTCTGTTAGCCTGAAGCATATTGCAGATCGTTTGGGGCAGAAATCGGGTTCTCTTACGCCAGTGATTAAGCGAATGGAAGCGGATGGTTTTGTAACGCGGGTGAGGGGTCTGAATGACGATCGCTCTTTGAGTATTAAATTAACCAAAACCGGTAATTCGTTGAAGGAGCAAGGGTTAGTGATTAATCAATGTATTGCCGAAGCTTGTGGCATTAGTAGTTTAAAGATTGATGCCCTTAGAGAAAATCTTGTTGATTTGAAGCGTAATTTAACAAAATAAACACTGTTCGATAATAATTACTATTTAAATTGAGAATGTGCATTTGAATTCTTGCACCTGAAATGCCTTTGGCTATCATACTTTTTCATAACTTTAAGTTATTGATGAATTGATTATACTCGGTAATAGTAACCGTAAGATAACTTATTATCTTGAGGTGATGACGTTAGTTTAGATATATGTCTTAGCCGCTAAATTTTTTATATAAACAACCAAATTATAAAAGGAAATAATATGAAATCCCCCACACTAACAACCAGTTCGGGTAAACCCGTTGTCGATAACCAAAATTCACTTAGTGCGGGACCTCGTGGCCCTCTGCTGTTACAAGATGTGCATTTGTTGGAGAAGCTAGCGCACCAAAACCGTGAACGTATACCTGAACGTGTTGTACACGCGAAGGGGTGGGGTGCACTTGGTAAATTTACTGTAACGCATGATATTGCACAATATTCTAAAGCGGATATATTTAATGAAATTGGTAAAATTACCGATATTTTGGTAAGATTTTCTACTGTTGCTGGAGAAATGGGCGCTGCAGATGCAGAGCGTGATGTTAGAGGATTTTCGATTAAATTTTATACGGAACAAGGCAATTGGGATTTGGTTGGTAATAATACACCTGTGTTTTTTA
>JABSRY010000444.1 GCA_013214985.1 Hyphomicrobiales bacterium | reverse complement strand
TAAATTACGCACTAAGGGAATTTTATTATAGGATGTTTCTTGAACGCCGTCCTTATTGATAATGTTTAAATAATTAATAATAAAGATTGTCATTTTCATCATGAAAAACAATTGCTTGATTGTCTTTGGTAAGCTGCACATCAATTTCTATGGCATAACCATGCTTAATGGCCGCTAAAACTGAGCCTTTAGAGTTTTCTACAATATTCTCATCCGCATTATGCAGGCCTCTGTGGGCAATCGGCAATCGGGTGATAAAGCTCAGTTTAGTCATCAGTTATTTTATCTCAAAAATCGCATCAATTTCAACAGCAACGCCAAAAGGCAGGCTAGCGACACCAACAGCAGCACGGGCATGTTTGCCAGCTTCACCCAACACATCAACCACAAAGTTAGACGCACCGTTTATAACCGCGGGTTGCTCCGTAAAGCTATCAACAGCGTTAACAAAACCACCAAGCCTAACAAGCCTAACAACACGGGTTAAATCACCACCAAGGGCAGCATTGGCTTGCGCCAAAATATTAATGGCGCAAAGTTTTGCAGCTTCTTGAGCTTGTTCGACGGTAATATTGTCACCAACTTTACCAATATATTCTAAGCCGTCTTTACCAAATGGTAGCTGACCCGAAATAACCAGCTGATTGCCCGTTATAAGATAAGGCACATAATTAGCAGCAGGTGCCGCTGGTGCAGGCAATGTTACGCCAAGTTCTTCTAGGCGTTTGGTAACTTCATTAGACATAGCTATTTCCCTATTTATAGTTTCTGCCTAACACTAATTATTAATTATAACAAAGCAAGAAGATTAACTTCAGCCAACAAGATAATACCATTTATTAAATAGTTGGGGGCAAGGTTACCTCTACCGCTGTTTACAGCGCTTAAAGCTAGATAATCATTGCAATTTAGCTGTTAATTTCCTAAACATATAGCGCATTTTGCAAATTGGGCTACACACAACATTTATAAAAAGGATGCTATAAACATGGCTGCTATTATTGATATTTTAGGACGTGAGATTTTAGATTCGCGCGGTAACCCAACTGTTGAAGTTGAAGTAATTTTAGAAGATGGCTCAATGGGTCGTGCTGCTGTGCCATCTGGCGCATCAACAGGTGCACATGAAGCTGTAGAGCTACGCGATGGTGGCGAGCGCTACCTTGGTAAAGGCGTAGAACAAGCGGTTAATAATGTTAATACCGAAATTTTTGAAGCTTTAGTTGGCCTAGAAGCCGAAGAACAACGCGAAATTGACCGCACACTTATCGAGTTAGACGGCACAGAAAATAAAAGCCGTTTAGGTGCAAATGCAATTTTGGGCGTTTCATTGGCTGTTGCAAAAGCTGCGGCCGAAAGCTTGGGCATGCCTTTATACCGCTATATTGGTGGTACAAACGCTTGCACATTGCCAGTGCCGATGATGAATATCATCAATGGCGGCGAGCATGCAGATAACCCAATCGACATTCAAGAATTTATGATTATGCCCGTTTCGGCCAAAAATATTCGTGAAGCAGTGCGTATGGGTGCCGAAATTTTCCATACCCTAAAGAAAAAATTATCAGAAGCTGGCCACAATACAAATGTGGGTGACGAGGGCGGTTTTGCGCCTAATATCGGCTCATCTCGTTTGGCGTTAGATTTTATCATCGAATCAATCGAAGCGGCTGGCTATAAAGCTGGCGAAGATGTTTATATCGCATTGGATTCTGCCGCTTCAGAATTTTATGTAGATGGTAAATATGAGCTAAAAGGTGAAGGTAAGTCGCTTACTTCTGCCGAAATGGTCGATTATTATGTCGATCTAGTAAATGATTATCCAATCTTATCTATTGAAGATGGTTTGGATGAAGATGATTGGGATGGTTGGGCATTATTGACCGAAAAAATCGGCAATAAAGTTCAGTTGGTTGGCGATGATCTATTCGTAACCAATACAAAACGCTTAAGCGATGGTATCGACAAAGGTGTTGCCAATTCTATTTTGGTTAAAGTAAACCAAATCGGCAGTCTTACCGAAACTATTGAAGCGGTAGATATGGCACATCGTGCGCGTTATACATCTGTTATGTCGCATCGTAGCGGCGAAACAGAAGACGTAACCATAGCCGATTTGGCTGTAGCGCTTAATTGTGGCCAAATCAAAACAGGTTCAATGGCACGTAGCGACAGGGTGGCTAAATATAACCAACTTATTCGTATCGAAGAAGAGTTAGGCGATAGCGCAATTTATGCAGGCAAGTCTGTCTTAAGAAAATAAGTTATAAGATAATCAAACAAATTTAAAGCCAAGGTGTAATGCCTTGGCTTTTTTATTTAGTGTATTTCCAGTATATTTAGTCAACGTCTTTAATAATAATACTATCAGCATGGGCAGCATATTCTGTCCAACTGCCATCATATAAAGTCACATCTTTTATACCAATATAATCTAACGCAAAGCATAAATTGGCGGCAGTAACACCCGAGCCACAGGTCGTAACTATGGGCTTGTCTAAATCAAGATTAGAATCAGCAAACAAAGCTTTAATTGTCGCTTTATCAAGCAAGCAACCATTTGCATCAGCCAATTTATTAAACGGCATATTAAAGCTGTTAGGCATATGGCCAGATGATAAGTTAGCACGCGGTTCAGGGTCTTTACCGCTAAAACGCCCAGCAGATCGTGCGTCAATAACTTGCAAGTCATTATCGGCAATATGTTGGTGCATTTGGGCAATAGATTTAACCCCATTTTTGCGCTATAATCATGTGCCAAATCAAACAAAGTTGGTTCAGCCGTGCTTGGTTTGCCTTCCGCAAGCCATTTTTTAAACCCACCATTCAAAATAGAAATATTTTTATGTCCCATAGTTTTAAATGTCCACCAAACACGCTCGCCAGGTACCAGTGACATACATACATACATACATACATACATACATACATACATACATA
>JABSRY010000443.1 GCA_013214985.1 Hyphomicrobiales bacterium | reverse complement strand
AATATCACCCGCGACAGCCTTTAAAAACACCGTATCCGATGGCCATGGCCCATCAACACACATTTGTTTAGCAGCCATTTTTTGCACCGCAGGTTCAATAATGTCAATTTCTTCTCTACCAAAGTTACCACCATCACCCGCATGCGGGTTAAGCGCCGCAACCGAAATTCGCGAGCGCTTCATGCCAGATCTTCTAAGTGTACTATCAATTAAACCAATCGCTTCACAAATCCGTTCTTCATCAATCTTCGATGCAACATCTTTAAGCGCAATATGGCTAGTAACACGAGACGTCCACATGCCATCAAGCGTGTTCAGTTCCGATATATAATTACTAACGCCCATATAATCCGCCATATAATGCAACTCATCATCTTGTGTCATACCCGCCATGTGCAAAGATGCTTTATTAAACGGCGCAAATATTACAGCATCAATAATGCCAGATTGCGCAAAATCCATAGCCAAATCAAGGCTCTGCAAAACAGATTTACCACCCGCTTCGGTTACTTGCGCATTTTTCACTTGGTCAGGTCTAATACTGGTAATTTCATGCCACGCAAAACCATCCAATAAATCTGTATCATTGCGCCATTCAGCGTTTTTTGCATCCACTTTGCGCAACTTATGCTGTAATCCCGCAACTTTTTGCCCCGCTTCAAACACATGAGAATCACCAATTAACAATATATCAGCACCGTCAATTAAATCAGTTTCGTTCAACAATTTAGCCACCAATTCAGGCCCAATACCACTAGGGTCACCTGGTATAATACCGATTCTAGGTTTCATTAGTTTCCCCCTTGGCTTTTGCCTCAGAAATATTTTCAATAGTAGTAAATAGATGGCTCTTCATTGCAGCTTCTGTCTTAAGCACGTCTCTATTTTTCAATGCTTCAGAAATCGCCATATGCTCACTTAATGTCGTTTCCCGCCCGGTTGTTCGCCGAGAAGATATAAATCGCGCCCGCCAAAGCCGCGCATTATATTGACGATGGGTTTCAATTAGTGGCTCATTTTTACTAGCTTCAACAATTAGGCTATGAAATTGCATATCTAATCTAAAAAACTCCAATGGGTCGTTTATTCTATTAGATGCCATCAGGTCATTTAATTCCAATATTTTTTCAATTTCAGCATCGCTGGCTTCAATACAAGCCATACCCCCACCTAAAGCCTCTAATGCAGCTAACACTTTAATATATTGTATAATTTCATCAAGAGATGGGTCAGCAACTCTTGGCCGCCTTGTCGATGAATATTCAATTAAACCTTCCACAACAAGCTGCCGCATTGCTTCTCTTAATGGCGTGCGGCTAATGCCTAAAGCAGCAGATATATCCCGTTCAGGTATCGGCGTTCCAGGCGCAAGTTTTTCAAGTAATATAAATTCTCTTAAATTATCAGCAGCTTCTTCGGCTAACGATTGCCTCGGGCTAACTGCACCTTCTTGTTTTAATTTCGATAACCAAATATTTTTATCTGCCATTATTTTCCCCAGTTCAATACAATCGGGTTAAGCGGTTTTAGCAACCGCATTAAGCCCTCATGCGTTCGGGCTGATAAAGCCTCAATCGGCGCCCGACAAAAAGCCGATTTTATAACCCCACCTTCAACCATAGCCACCTTTGCCGCCCTAAAACCACACTGCCTATTTTCATGGTTTATAACAGGCAACACCCGCATATAAGCATTCGCCGCACCTATTAATTCACCCTTAGCATGCAAGTTAATAATTGGTTTAATCAAATCAGGTATCAACGCAGATGTCATGCCACCTGTTGCCCCCGCATCCAAATCCGCCAATAACGAAATGGCCTCCTCACCGTCAAATGGGCCCTCAATGGCGTCACCACCTTCTTCAATCAACGCGGCTAATTTTGCCGCTGCACCTGTGCATTCAATCTTAAACAATTTCACCATCTCAATCTCATTGGCCATTTTCACCAATAAAGATACAGGTAACTCCACGCCCGAAAGTGGTGCATCTTGCACCATAATTGGTATACCAATCTTACCGACCGCCGCAAATTGTCCATAAGTCTGAGCAGCGCTGCCTTTCATCAATGCGCCATGATAGGGCGCCATCATCATCACCATACTTGCACCCAAATCTTTGGCATTTTGCGCGCGTTCAACCACAATTTGGTTCGCAAAATGGCTAATGGTAACAATAACAGGTACACGACCAGCAACATGCGCCAAACAAACTTTGGTTAAAATCGCACGCTCTTCATCGGTAATTAAAAATTGTTCCGAAAAATTTGCTAAAATACAAATCCCATCAACACCCTGATCAATCATACAATCAAGCACCCGTAGCATGCCATCAAGGTCTAAACTACCATCAGGGTTAAATGGCGTCGGCGCAGCAGGCCAAATACCCGAATATTTTTTGCTCATTCCACCACCTCAAATTGATCCAAATATTGGTCACTAATCTTTATACCAAGCCCAGCTTTATTGTCGTCTAAATCAATAAAACCATTTTCTGCAATGGGGTCACCTTCAAAAATATAATAGAAAAGCTCATTGCCAATTTCAACATCATGCATCGGAAAATATTCCGCAATTGGGCAATTTGCACTGGCCATTGTTAGGTGGTAATTGTGCATTTGTCCCGCATGCGGTATAACAGTCACTTGATAAGCCTCAGCAAGCGCGTTAATTTTTTGTGCGGCCGTAATACCACCAACTCTGTTGGTGTCATATTGAATAACACTAACCGCCTTCATGTCCAACAACTGCCTAAAACCCATCAGACTAAACTCATGTTCCCCGCCAGATATAGGTATAGACCCTCGGTTTAATTCAGCATAACCATGCATATCATCGGCAATCACAGGCTCTTCTAGCCAACGTAATTGATATTTTTCAAGCATGGGCAACATACGTTTGGTATAATCTAAATTACACCCCATAAAGCATAAAAGCATCAAATCT
>JABSRY010000442.1 GCA_013214985.1 Hyphomicrobiales bacterium | reverse complement strand
CTCTAGTAGTCTCATTCAAATTAGCCCCTGTGGGCGCTTGCATCCGCAAGCTTGCTACGCCCTAACGGGCGGGCTCAGTCGCCAAGTTCACCAAAAATATGATTTTTGGCTCATCGCATTATTATCCAAATAAATTTGGGGTTTCTATAAAAAGCACAGCATGAAAATTCATGCTGTGCTTTAATTTCATCAATTAGCCATTAACGAGTTTAGAATTTGCGTTCTACCATCATTTTTTTGATAGATGCGATGGCTTTTGCTGGGCTTAGGCCTTTGGGGCAAGCTTTTGCGCAATTCATAATTGTATGGCAGCGGTATAATCTAAATGGATCTTCAAGATCATCCAAACGTTCGCCCGTTGCTTCATCGCGGCTATCAATCAGCCATCTATAGCTTTGCAGCAACACTGCAGGGCCTAAATAGCGATCGCCGTTCCACCAATAAGATGGGCATGAGGTTGCGCAACACGCACAGAGTATACATTCATAAAGACCATCTAATTTTGCGCGGTCTTCTGGGCTTTGTAGCCATTCTTTTTCGGGCTCAACGCTTGTTGTTTTTAGCCAAGGCTCGATAGACGCATGCTGTGCATAGAAATTTGTTAAATCGGGCACCAAATCTTTGACAACTTTTAGATGCGGCAATGGGTAAATTTTAACCTCGCCTTTTACATCGGCAATTGCCTTTGTACAAGCCAATGTGTTTGTACCATCAATATTCATCGCGCATGAACCACAAATACCTTCGCGGCAAGAACGCCTGAATGTTAATGTAGGGTCTATTTCATCTTTGATTTTAATAATCGCATCGAGCACCATTGGCCCACAATCATCCAGATCAATCTCATAGCTATCCATACTGGGGTTTTTGCCATCATCGGGGTTCCAACGATAGACTTTAAAAACCTTAGCATTTGATGGGCTATTTTTATTAGCCCAATTTTTACCACCAGTTATCACTGAGTTTTTTGGTAGAGCAAGTTCAACCATTTGTATTCCTCCCTCTGTTAATAAACGCGTTTTTTAGGTTTAATATAATCGATTTCATCGGTCATAGTGAAATCATGAACTGGACGATAACTAATATCAACTTTCATTTTATCGAAGTCGATTTTGGTTAAAGTATGTTTCATCCATTCTGCATCATTACGTTCTGAGAAATCTTCTCTTGCGTGTCCGCCGCGGCTTTCTTTGCGGTTTTCAGCAGCGACCATAGATGCGACCGCTTGAATGATTAGATTGTGATATTCTAAACATTCGATAAGATCACTATTCCAAACCAAGCTTTTATCGGTAACAGCAATATCATCCGATGCGTTCCATGCTTCTGAAATAAGTTTAACGCCTTCTTCTAAGACGGGGCCATCTCTAAACACTGCACAGTTTGATTGCATAATTTTTTGCATTTTCAACCGCATTTCGGCAGTTGTTTTTGAGCCTGTTTTAAAGCGGGCTTCGTGCAAGCGTTTAATACCAAATAAATGGCCATCTTCTTTTAGAGGTGCATGCGGTGTATTCAATTCTAGCGTTTCGCCAGCGCGCATACCAGCAGCACGACCAAACACCACCAAGTCAATTAGTGAGTTTGAACCCAAACGGTTGGCGCCATGAACAGACACACAAGCAGCTTCACCAATTGCCATAAGGCCTTTAACGATCGCGTTTGGATCATCTTCAGTTGGGTCGATTACTTCACCATGATAATTGGTTGGAATACCGCCCATATTATAATGCACGGTTGGTAATACTGGAATAGGCTCTTCATTAACATCCACGCCCGCAAATATTTTTGCGGATTCTGAAATACCTGGCAAACGTTCTGCCAATAATTCTGGATCTAGATGATCGAGATGTAGATAAATGTGATCTTTATCGGGGCCGACACCGCGGCCTTCACGAATTTCGATCGTCATTGCGCGAGAAACCACATCACGGGATGCCAAATCTTTAGCACTTGGTGCATAACGTTCCATAAAACGTTCGCCCTCGCTATTTAGCAAAATGCCGCCTTCACCACGGCTACCCTCGGTAATTAGAGTACCTGCACCATAAATACCAGTCGGATGGAATTGAATAAACTCAGGATCTTGCAAACCAAAGCCTGCACGCATAACCATGGCATTGCCATCGCCTGTGCAGGTATGTGCTGATGTGCATGAGAAGAATGTACGGCCATAGCCACCCGTTGCCATAATGGCAATATGCGAGCGGAAAATATGAATTTTGCCATCGTCTAAATTAATGCAGACAACACCTTTACATTCGCCATTTTCCATAATTAGATCGATTGCGAAATATTCGATGAAAAACTCGGCATCATAGCGCAAGGACTGACCATAGAGCGTGTGCAGCATGGCATGACCCGTACGGTCTGCCGCGGCACAAGTTCGTTGTGCTTCTGGGCCTTCGCCAAAGTTTTGCATCATGCCGCCAAACGGGCGTTGGTAAATTTTACCTTCTTCAGTACGCGAGAAAGGCACACCAAAATGTTCTAATTCGTAAACCGCTTTTGGTGCATTACGACACAGATATTCGATTGCATCTTGGTCACCAAGCCAATCAGAACCCTTTACCGTGTCATACATATGCCACTTCCAGTTATCTGGGCTCATATTGCCAAGTGACGCCGCCACGCCGCCCTGTGCTGCCACAGTGTGTGAGCGTGTTGGGAAAACTTTGGTAATACATGCTGTACGGAGACCCGCTTGCGCGCTACCCAATGTAGCCCGTAAACCAGCGCCGCCAGCGCCAACTACCACAACATCATATTCATGTTCGACAACATCGTAATCGTCTAAATTAAATTCTTTTGTCTTTGCTTCTGCTTGTGCCATTCGGGCTATCCTCCGAAGCTAATTTTAAAAATTGAAAATACGCAGGCTAAGCCAACTGCCGATGTGAAAAATATATTTAATATTAACATCAATATTTTGTTTAAATCGCCAATTACATAATCT
>JABSRY010000441.1 GCA_013214985.1 Hyphomicrobiales bacterium | reverse complement strand
ACACATCACTTCGGACAAAATGGCGTAGAACTATCAGACGAAATTGTAATTATCGAAATTGATGAATCAAGCATCCAAGAATATAATCAATGGCCATGGCCTAGAGAAAAATACGCCGAGTTACTAAAGATACTTGAAGCCAGTCAACCCAAAATGGTTGCATTTACGCTCGACTTTAGTACTGCTTCTAACCCTGTTAGCGATCATGCGTTTTCAAATGCGTTGAAATCCTCTTCTTTCCCAATCGTATTACCAACGAGACTAATAGAATATAATGACAGTAACATAAATTCTATTGAACGTTTGCCAATTGATATTTTTTCTGATTACGCACTGCTCGCTAATGCGAATATAATGGTCGGAAAATCTGGACATGTAGCAGAATATGCCACATTTTCAAAAGCCAAGCGACCAACTATAGGCGCATTATTATCCAATAAATCCTTCATTAATAAAAATCCAATTATATTTGACCTTTATGACAGCCCAGGTTCTATTCCTAGAATATCCTTTAAAGATGTGATTTCTGGTAAATTTGATAGTACCGTTTTATATGGTAAAAACATCTTAATTGGTACAACTGCAAGCAGTTTGGGCGAAATATATATATCCCATAAACACGAGCGTTTAACCAATGTCGAGGTGCATGCACTTGGATATCAGAGTATCATAAAAAATGATTATCACTTCCAATTACCAGAATATTCGATATTTATTATTGCAATATTATTATTCTTAATATTAGCCTTTTTATATAATGATAATAATTTAATTTTGGCACTTTCAATCAATGTTGCACTAATTGTTTTCTTCTATTTGGTTTATAAACTGTTACATCAAATGCTGTTTGTTAATGCCAATATTACAGAGATTTATATAGCAATTTTATGTTCCTCAATTTTGCAAATAGTACAAAACATTAAGTATAAGAGTAAAGTTTTATTCAGAGTTACCAATAAGAACAACTTCAACAAAGCGCTTATTAATCACGTTATAAAGGCAAATGAAAACGGCATCGTAATTACCAATCTCGATGGTAATATTTTGTTAGCAAATAAAAAAGCCCGCCAATTATTCTCTATAAATTATCTGACGTTGCGAAATGCTGAACCCGTTTTTGACTATATCCCTGATAGTAAAAAATTATTTGAGCAGATGGTAAACGCGTCTACAAAGCAAAAAACCATTTTTGATACGACTACTCACAAAATTACAAACAATAACAAGCAAAGCTTTGATGTTGAAATATCTCTGAATAAGACCAAATTTCACCAACATTTTGAAATCTATAAAAAATCAGAAATACATGAAATTTATATTTTCACAATTAGAGATATTACTGAAAAGTTGAAGGTAATTAAAGATAAAAAACTTTCTGAAAAAGCATTGACTTTACTCGAAAATAATGACCCCCTAACAAAACTGCCGAACCGATCGAGCTTTAACAAGCATTTGGACATTATTTATTCTAACAAACATATACAGAATTCTTTTATCGTTACACTAATTAATTTGGACTCTATTCAGGAAATTAACGAAGATTATAGTCAACGTGTTGGTGATGAATGTATTTTTCAAGTTGGGCTCAAATTAAAGTCACTTTTGGGGCACAATACGGTAATTTCTAGATTTTCTGACGACATATTTGGTATAATTTTTAATGATATAGAAACAGAAAATAGATCTCAAATATTAGATTTTATACACCAAATTGGTGACGCGTTTTCCGACCCCTTAAATGTTGGAGATCATGAAATAATCATGTCAATTTCGATGGGTGTCGCACTTGCACCTAAACATGGTGATACCCCTGAAATTCTAACTAATAATGCCCTCCATGCCCTAAATAGAGCAAAGAATTCAGATCAGGATAAATGGCATATTTACGAAAAAAGCTTTGCACAAGAAGTTCGTGTTAAGAGAGAAATTAAAGCGGAAATACAACGCGCACTCGAAAATAATGAATTTGTATTATTTTATCAACCACAACATGACATATTAACCAATCGATTATTGGGGTATGAGGCACTAATAAGGTGGGAAGATCCATATAAAGGGCTACGTTTTCCGGATGAATTTATTCCAGTTGCTGAAGAAACGGGCCTTATATCACAAATTGGCGAATATGTTTTGAAATTAGGTTGCGAAGATGCTTCAACTTGGCCTGAACATTTAACAATTGCGATTAATGTTTCGACGATACAATTCCAAGAAACTAACATGGCTACTCTATGCGCCAAATATCTAACTCTTTCTGGCTTAAAACCTGAACAGTTGGAGCTTGAAATTACTGAAAGCATGTTAATGGATAAGATTGATGATGTTATCAAAACTCTTACAGAAATCAAAGATCTGGGCGTTAAAATAGCAATGGATGATTTTGGAACAGGCTATTCTAGTTTACAATACCTAACCGAACTACCGTTTGATAAAATTAAAATAGACCGTAGTTTCACCATGAATATTGGTAAATCTAGACAGGCAGATGCGCTCATATCGACCATTGTTGCGCTTGGACATTCGTTAGATAAAGTCGTACTTGCCGAAGGTATCGAAACTGAAGATATGATTATTTTATTGCGAGCCGCGGGTTGCCAAATTGGTCAAGGATATTTTTATGCCAAACCCATGCCTATTGTAGAGGTCAACAAACAGCTTGAACTAGAAGTTTTGCTCGGAGAAACGGCCTAATATTATATCTATCAAGCGTTTGCATTAACCAATAAGCTTGCTATTGTTTAAAATACGCCAACCCATTATTAGAGAATAATATGCTAGAAAAATCAGAAATTGAACAACTTATTGGTCTAAGACAGAATTTACACCAACATCCTGAACTATCGGATTTTGAAACCAATACTGCATTTAAAATTTCTAAGTTTTTAACCAAACAACAACCCGACCAATTAATCAATACATTAAATAGAAATGCCATTGCTGCTGTATATGCGTCTAGT
>JABSRY010000440.1 GCA_013214985.1 Hyphomicrobiales bacterium | reverse complement strand
CGCAATGGTGAAATGTTATTCGGGGGCGTTAAAGGCTTTAATATCTTTCATCCGGACAGCATTCGACCGAACAGGTATATCCCACCTGTCGTGATCACAAATATTTTCCTGCTCAATGCTGCCTTGAAATTTGATCCTGAGGCCAAGGCGCAAAAAATTGACGGTCCGATTGATGAAGCAACTTTGTTGGATCTCAATTACAGGGACAATGTTATTGAATTTGAATTTGCGGCATTAATTTCGCTAAAATACCCAAAGAAACATTAAACACCACCCCGTATAATAAAAACGGCGCCGTAAGTTGCAATGCCAAGTAAAAACTTGCGGAAATGCTGTTCATTGCCATTTGTGCAAAATCACCAATTGGTAAAAAATTCGACGAATTGGTCGGAAATAAGGTATAAGAATCAATCATTGCACGAAAAAACAGATGATGAATATCAGTAATAAAAATAAGCGTCACAGCCATTAAGTTCAATAATGTAGCAAAAAACGGCGCCTGACTGCCCTGTGTTGGGTCAAAACTCATTGCCGAGCCTAAACCAGTTTGCATCGATACAACCATGCCTGCAATACCAAGCGCGGTCATAAATAATTTAATCGATGCACCAATAAATAACCCAATCATCACTTCTTGAAATAGCAAAATAAATATGCCACCCAACGCATCAGGAACGACCGCAAAGTTACTGCTTAAAATTGGGTAAAATACCAAAGTTAATAATAATGCAAAAACCAGCCGAATGCGGGCCGAAATATAAGTTTCACCAATGCCAGGCATTAACATTACAATAGCGCCAATGCGCGAGAATATAAGTAAATAAACAAATGCCAGCTGTGGTAAAAACGAAAGTGTCATATTGCATCACCTTCATTCAAAATTAAATTGATAGCTAAAAAGCACATTTATAACGATCCACCTACAACAATAATATTTTCCATGGTTCTAACCATAAAATTGCCTAAGGTAGAAGACATGAAGGGCAAAAATAGTATCAACGCAAAAAATATCGCAACAATTTTGGGCACAAATACCAGCGTCATTTCTTGAATTTGTGTTAACGCCTGAAATAGAGCAATGACCAAGCCCACAATCAATGCAACCGCCATCAATGGTCCTGCCATTAACAGCATCACATATACAGCTTCACGCGCATAATCTAAAACTTCAGAACCATCCATTTGTCAGCCTACTATAAAAATTTGACTATATTCTTGCCAAAAGAATCAAATTGGCATTCTTAGTATATCTTGATATGCAGAAATAACACGATCTCTTACTGAAACTAATGTTTGAATAGCAATTTCAGTTTCAGCAACCGCAGTAACCACATCCACAACATCAACCTTTCCAACCGCTTGGCTCATCATTTTACTGTCAGCGGCTTGCCCCGTCGAAACAACTTTATTAACAGTGTCGGAAACCATAGCACCAAAGTTTCCACCACCCTCGTTACCAATACCCAACAGACTATCAGTCTTCGCTTGTTTATCCGAAACAGAGTCTAAAGCTTTTAAATAAGCATTGTTTACTTGAATATTATTAGAAATCATTGTCGTTCTCAAATTTATTTAACAATTAAGCACGCAAAATATCAATGGTTCTAACCATCATTTTACGCGTAGATGTAATTACATTAAGGTTCGCTTCGTAGCTACGTTGCGCTTCCCTCATGTCGGCCATTTCAATTAATGAATTTACATTTGGCAATTTAATATAACCAGTTGCATTGGCTGCCGGGTGGCTTGGGTCATATTTCAAACTAAATTCGGTATTATCTTTTAAAATTCGGCCAGGCATAACCACATTGGCATTAAGCTCGCGGTCAAATTCTTGTTTAAAAGTAGATATTTTGCGCCTATACGGGTCACCGCCAGGTGTTGTCGCGGTCGATTGTGCATTGGCAATATTCTCAGAAATCACCCGCATTCGGCTGCTCTGCGCTCTCAAACCAGTTGCCGCTATCATAAGAGATTTAAAAATATCCATAAGTGCCTCATTTCTACTGCCAATTTAATTGGCAAAATAATTATTTGCCGATTGCCATTTTCATAAGTTTAATCGACTTGGTATATAAAGCAGTAACTGTTTGATAATCCAATTGATTTTCAGCCAATTTCATCATCTGCTCTTCTAGTACAACACTATTGCCCGAAGGGGTTGTTTCCCAGTCTTGCTTAACTTCTGCTCCGCCAGTATCGCCAGAAACTTCCATACCGCCAATATGCCTATTATTAGTTTGCCTTAAGCTGCCAGCACTTAATTTACCGCTGCGTTCTCTAGCCAATATCGCCCCAAAATCAGGTTCAGACATTTCGCGCGCTTCATACCCAGGTGTGTTCGCATTGGCTACGTTTTCCGCAAGCACAACTTGGCGCGCCTGATGCCATTGCATCCGCGATTTTAAAACCGTAAATATCTCTAAATTTCCAATCAAGCTTTTGCTCCTGCCTCTAATAGCAAACTATAAAACTAGCATTACAAAAATCAAAAATAGCCGCCGCAGTTTCGAATCTAACTAGGAATATTTTGCCGTACTTATGGTTAACATCTTACTAATGATTTGCAAATCTTTTATTTTAACCAGTGTTTTAAACCGAATATAGCCATATTTGCCCAATAGATTAACTTTTGATTAACCTATCTATCTAAGATAGAATCAGCTATGTATTTATAAAATTTGAATTTGGGGACAGTGATGGAATATTTAGACTATTTATATTATTTTGGTGTGCTAGCAATATTGATTCTGGCAATCTATGTTGTTATGGCATTATTAAAAAAAATCACCTCAAATAGAGGCCGCGACACCGCTACAACAAACGATATTTTCAATAGTAAAAGCAACAGCCTATTCATCCAAGAAGTATTACCTATCGATCAAAAAACCAAAGTCATTATCGTCGGCCGTGACAATGTCCGCCACGTAATTTTAATTGGCGAAAATTATTCAAATCTTATC
>JABSRY010000044.1 GCA_013214985.1 Hyphomicrobiales bacterium | reverse complement strand
ATATCCAAATAATTCTTAAAACTCATCTTGATTATGCTTTATTCGAGAGTATATATCAAGAATGATTTTTGAGAATAAAATAACTATATTCCACATAGAAATGATTTTCATCATTCTCTTCTTCTCAAAAACGACCGTTTTCAATCATGATAAAAAAAGAGTGTCCTATGCCCAGAATGACCATCTTAAATTCACGTGACCGTGCTGAATTTGACAATACGCCAGAATTTAATCACTATGACCGCAAGAAATATTTTGCACTCAATAATGACGTTAGGCAACTGCTTAACAACATCCAAGTTCCTCAAAATAAAATATATTTCATGCTCATGCTTGGATATTTTAAATATACCAATAAATTATATACAAAAAAATTCCACGAGAAGGATGTTAAATATTTATGTTCCAAATTATCAATAAACGATATCGAGTCTCCTAAATATCATCGACAAATGATGACACGTTATAAAAAGACCATACTGAAACATCTGAATTATGCACCCTATGGAAAAAAATCCGAACAGCTCCTTAAAACTGATATAGGCATAATGGTAAGGTCACAAGTTAGACCAAAATTAATGTTTATCCGGTGTATCCACTTACTGAAAAAACATAAATTTGAAGTGCCATCTCATCACATTATTAGCCGGTTCATTATTAAAGAGATGAATTTACATAAAAAGGAACTTACAAAATCAGTCTCCTGGCAACTAACGGATGACCTCAAAATATCCCTTAATTCTTTGGTTGAAAATAATGAGTTATCGAAAACAGAGAATTACCCTCTAACTCTTCTGAAAAAGTTCCATCAATCAACCAAGCCCATGAAGGTTAAAGAAAATATTGCAGACTTAAAGCTGTTAAAGGATATTTATGATCAGGCAGAACCCTTATATAGATCATTAAATTTAAACCCGGAAGGTTTGCGATTTTATGCAAATTATGTTCTAAAATCTCGAGTATCACAAATTATTCAAAAAGAGCCTGACGACAAGTATTTACATTTAGTAACATTTGTTACACATCAATATTTTACTTTACAAGACACACTGGTTAAAAGTTTACATCAAGCCGTTAAAAACAGTGTTAATGGCGCTTTACGTAAGCATAAAGATCAATGTTATGAAAACCGTCAGCATAATGCGGGTAAAATTAAAAATCTGGTTTCACACACAACAAAAAGCCTTTCTAAATTACAAACGATAAAAACCATTGTTGAAAACAGATTAGCAACCGATGCCGAGAAATTAAACCAAATTAAGTCTGCCATTTATTCAGTGCAAGATTCCGTACAGGATTTGATTGATCTAACTCCGGAGGCAACTGACTTTCTAAACGAAGGAAGTTATTATGACATGTTGGAAAAACAATCGGTCAAGTTACAAAACAGAGTTTCTGAAATTATCCAGAATTTGGATTTTTGTGAACTAACATCGGCTAAAGATATACTAGCTGCGGCAGACCACTATAAAATGAAGGATGGCAACATCAACCATAAAGCACCTGTGATTTTATTCGATTCTGATGACCAAAAAGCGCTTTATAATGATGAAGGTAAATTTAGGGTTTCTCTTTATAAAATTCTACTTTTCAGAAAAATTTCCGATGGATTGCGGTCTGGGCAACTGAACTTACGCCATTCCTATCAAAATAAAGCTTTGGTAGATTATATGATTGAGAGTGAAATGTGGCATGAAAACAGAGCAGACTATATCAGGAATGCTGAATTAGAGAGTTTTACTGATTGTGATATTGTCTTATCCGATCTCGAAAATATACTGGATAATCAGTATCATATTACAAATAAAAACATTATCGCGGGCAAAAATAGCCATATTCGCTTTAATAAGGAGAAGAAGTTTACACTTCAAACCCCAAAAGTTGATAAAGAAGCGTCTTCGCCCTTGTCCGACTATTTTCCAAATAACCAGTATACGCACGGCTATAATGAGCTTATCTTTGCAACAACGCATTTGTTGGACGTCTCGTTTGCGCCGCGTATTAAAAATTTGAAAAAGCAGCAGATATATTCTTTTCAGAAGAAATCATATTATGAAAAACTTGGATATAAGATTTTACCCAAAAAATATATAAACCGGGAGCTGATTAAAAGTCATTGGGATGATATTTTACGTTTTATGGCCACCATTAAACTTAAAGAAACCTCGGCTTCACAACTCTTTAAACGCCTTAACTCTTATTCCAAACAACATAGCCTTTATCGGGCTCTGAAGGAGTTTGGCAAAATCATCAAATCTATTTTCATATTAAAATATATTGATAATTTAGAATTGAGGCAGGCAATTGAGAAACAGTTAAATAAAGTCGAAAGCAGCAATAAATTCTCACGAGCCATATCATTTGGCAATAATCAGGAATTCAAGCAAGATACAAAAGAAGAGCAGATCATTGCCGAGGGATGCAGTCGAATAATCAAAAACTCGATCATTTGTTGGAATTATTTATACCTTAGAAAACAGATTGAGAATGAAGACAACCCAGAAAAGAAACAGGAAATAATGGACGCAATTAAAAACGGTTCTGTGGTCACATGGCAGCATATAAACTTACATGGTGAATATGACTTCTCCGATGGAAAATTATTAGATTCAATCGGATTATCGCTTACAAAAGACTTTAGCGAAATGGTGGCATAAAATTCAAAACGGGCGAACTGAAATCGCTCTAACCGTTGATATGCATAACCTAAAGGTAGATGGCCACGTTACAAACAGTCCTTTTATGCAGGGATACCCAAGTTTAGTGTTGATTTGGGAATATATTTTAGAGATGGCTCTGAGGACTTCAAAAATGACCAACTCATATTGCCTGATTTTATAATGTTCAGTTTCGGGGTTTATTTCCAACTTTATTTGACTAATTTCTTGTCCAAATGCGCACAATATTCGTATCGCATTATTAAGCATTCTATCGGGCTGATCCTCTATCGAATTTCTGAGGTTGATGATAGCGGCGTGCCATATTGTGGGGTTGGCATCTGTGCTAAAACCTGCAATCGCGTTATGAAATTGATTTTCAATTCGTTCCTGTTTAACGATTTGTATTTGTTGTTGATTTTGGTCTTGAATAAATACAAATTGTTTTTGATTAAGTTTGGTCTGCCTAAAGGAAGCGGCGCTTCTTATATACAAAAGCGCAACGGGAATAAAAAATGCGTAGAAACTAATATAAAGAGTGGTGAAAGACGGAAGTGTAATTCCATCTTTTCTGATTTTTCCTACAGATGTTAAAAGCAAACCTTCGAGTTCTACCAAGCCTATTTGAAATACATACCAATAACTGAGCAATGTGGTTATAGGCAAAATTATAATCGTTATAATAATATTGCGTAGGAACCCCTCTTCTTTTTCTTCCTTTTCTTCTTTTGTAAGTTTGCGTTTGTTTTTATAGTCAAGATAGGCTTCGATAAGAGACGCAATAAGAGTTATGAAACCAATAAGCATTAGACAGAATGTAAAGTACAATACAAAGGCATCTTTATTGAGGTAAGGATGAACAAAATAAGCAACAAGAAAGGTCGATATAATGTAAGCGTCTGGTCTCGCTTTTAATTACCCACAAATATTATTTTTAACTTGCGCTCAATGAATCATCTGTGATTCATATATTAGGTATTCAACAATGTTATAAAGGTGCCTAATGGATAATTCTTCGTGCAGCTCAACCAGCTGGGTTGATAATGAGGTTAATGTTAGCTCATTTAGTGATAAACGCTTGGGGTTGCGTTTGCGTAAACTCTTAGGACAATTAAGCAATGCAATAGGTGATCCACTCCCGATGGCTTGTCAAGATTGGGCCAATACAAAGGCTGCCTATCGTTTTTTATCAAACGAAGCCGTTGGAGAAAGTGAGATTTTGGCGGGTCATTTCCAGTCGACACAGGACCGAGTAGCTGCTGTTGACGGTTTTATTCTAGTTCTTCAAGATACCACAGAGTTTACCTATAAACGCTCAAAACCAGAGAAAATCGGGGTTATTGGGTTAACACCTGTCGGACGAGATCTGCATGGCCGTATTGAACGCCGTGCTATATGTGGTTTGTTGATGCATGGAAGTCTGGTAATTACAACTGATGGTCTTCCTCTTGGACTTTCAGCAGTAAAGTTTTGGAGCCGATCTAAATTTAAAGGTACAAATGCTCTGAAGCGCCATATTAATCCAACGCGTATTCCAATTGAAGAAAAAGAAAGTTATCGGTGGCTTGAGAATATGAGGCAATCTACTGATCTTTTAGGCACGCCAGAAAGGCTTGTTCATATAGGAGATCGAGAAAACGACATCTATGAATTTTTCTGTGCGGCTGAAGCAATAGGAACAAAGTTTCTTGTGCGCACCTGTGTTAATCGTCTGTCTGGGAACACTAAGCATACTATTGCTGAAGAAATGGCTGATAGTAAAGTTCAGGGCATACACCATGTTACAATTGGCGCAAATGTTGAAGATGTGGCAGAACTTGAATTAAAATACAAACAAATCACAGTTCTGCCTCCAATTGGCAAGCAAAAAAAGTATCCTTCTCAGTTACTTACAGTTATCCATGCAAAGGAACGCAAAAAACCTACTGGGCGACCACAGATCGAGTGGAAACTCATAACAAACCTAACGATCAACTCATTAGAAGATGCCATCGAGAAATTGGATTGGTATGCTCAACGTTGGAAAATTGAAACTTTCCATAAAATTCTTAAATCGGGTTGTCGAGCAGAGGCCGTTAAGCTAAGAACAGCAGATCGCCTTGTTAATTTAATTGCTATTTTCTGCATCCTTGGATGGCGGATATTCTGGTTAACGATGATAAATCGAGCCGCGCCAACAGCACCACCACAAATCGCACTGACTACAGTAGAAATACAAACACTTGATAAACTTCGTCCTGATAAAGTTGCAAATTCACAAAAATTATTATCAAATTACATACTAAAAATTGCACGGCTCGGAGGCTATTTGGCTAGAGCTCAAGATCCACCACCTGGAAATATAGTTATTTGGAGGGGATGGACACGTCTTAATGACATCGTTTGGGGAACTATGATTGGCAAATAATATTTGTGGGTAATTAAAAGCTGGTCTCGACCGCCTTGTAATTTCCGTTGAGTTCTGTCTTGGGGCTACGCCAAGATTTATACTGACGCTTTTTCAATGCCTGTTGTATTTTTTTGATAATTCCACGGCAGCAAATCATCGATTTGATTGATTTTATGCTCAGCAATACGGCCAAGAACATCGGCGAGCCATTCCTGCGGGTCAATATTACACAATTTTGCAGTACCAATTAAGGTGTAAGCAATGGCCGCAGATTTACCGCCTCTGTCAGAACCCATAAATAGATAATTCTTACGACCAATAGCAATAGGCCTGATAGATCTCTCAGCGGTGTTATTATCTAATTCCAAAACGCCATGTTTAAGATACGGTTTTAAGTGCTTCATCCGCTTAATGGCATACCGAATGACACTTGCAAGTGGTGATTTACCAGAGATTGTTTTTAACTGCTGTGGTAGCCATTTTTCTAATGCATTAAAGATAGGCTTGGCTTTATCATGGCGTATTTTTTGACGTTCATCAGGCGGATGACCCCGTACCTCCTGCTCAATTTTGTAAAGCTTGGCTATTGTTTTAAGCGCTTGTTCGGCAATGGGTGATGATTGTGCTTTATGAATGTCAAAGAACTTCCGCCTAATATGCGCCATGCAAGCCACTTCAACTATTTTGTTTTTATGATATGTCTCATTAAAACCAGCATAACCATCCGCATGCATCCAACCCTCAAAATCATTTAGATATTGAGCCGTCCATTTGCCTTTGCGATCTGGCGTATATTGATAATATACAGCAGGGTTTAAACAACCATCCCAAGGCCGTTCATCACGAACATATGCCCAGAACCTGCCTGTTTTAGTTTTTTTAGCTTTAGGGGCTTGTACTTTACTGGGTGATTGTACTTTAACAGGTGTATCATCCACAAATATAGCTTGGCCGGCTTTTACATGACGGCCAACGGCTTCAGCTAAAGGTTCCAGTAAGGCTGCGGATTTACCAACCCACTCAGCCAGTGTTGATCTGCTTAAGTCCACCTTCTCTCGGGCATAGATTTGGCTCTGACGGTACAATGGTAAATGATCGGCATATTTAGATACCAAAACATGGGCCAGAAGCGCAGGCCCTGCAATACCGCGCTCAATCGGACGTGATGGCATAGCTGCTTGATGAATGGTCTCACAGCAAGAACAAGATAGTTTCTGACGTTTAAGTTGTTTAACCCGAAACCGACTTGGCACATATTCAAGTATTTCGGTGATATCTTCGCCTAGATATTTAAGCTTGCCCCCACATTCATTACAAGCCCCTTCAACCTCTAATGCAGGCAATATGATTTGTTCATCGCGGGGTAAATGTTCTGGTAAAGGTTTGCGGGAGGGTTTGGCTTTAACTGTTGTTATGACTTCTGCTTCTGTATCCATAATAACAGCATCAGCAATCTCTTCACTCTCAAGCACCAATTCTAGTTGGTTAAGTGCTTCTGAACGTATTCCAAACCGATGACGGTTTTGACCTGATATTTGATGTTTTAGCTTCTGGATCATTAGATCTTTGGCATGAAGTTCAGCATCCATGTCAACAATCACGGCATCTAAATTAGTTACCATGCTATCTAAATCTATTACCATGGACTTTAGTTCAGAGGCCTTATTGGGCAAAGGTTTAGGACGTGTTATCATACCTATGATATAGCAGAAACAACCTAATATTTGAAGCATATAGGATGGCATATATGCCAATTTGTATAAAATATTGTATAGGTTTGATGGTGTAATTATGGATCAATGTGCATTTAAAATTGAGCCACCAAAACAATAAGTTTTTATACTGATATCATCAACCAACAGATAAAGGTTGCCAGCTGCGTTGGGGCATTCGCCAATCAATGCCTTCTAACAGCATGGATAATTGAGCGGGCGTTAAACTAACCTTACCACTCTTCGCAGAAGGCCAAACAAAACGGCCCTTCTCCAAACGCTTTGAGAACAGACAAGCCCCTTGGCCGTCCCACCAGATGATTTTTATTAAATCACCGCGGCGACCTCTAAATATAAACAAATGTCCTGAATAAGCTTTTTGTTTTAAAACATGTTCCGCCAAAGCAGACAGGCCAACAAAACCTTTACGCATATCTGTCACACCGACACCAAGCCAAATCTTGGTGTTGCTAGGCACTGGGATCATTTATAACCTCGCAATACAGATAAGGCCTCAGAAAATAAACCGGCCTCACAGCGTAATTGCGTGCCGCAAGGCAGGCTTATCTCAAATCCATTAATTGAACCCACTAAACCGCTAGGCTCAATAGCGACACCTGGATCAATCACATCTTCAGAATTAACAACTGCCTCCGGAACAATCTCAACAGGCAGAAATTGAGAGCTTGATAAGTTAATATTATATCGGGGATCTTGACGCCATCTAAATAACATATTGGCGTTTAAATCGTGACGGCGAGAAAAGGCCGAATTAGAAAGATCAGAACTATAAAACTCTGAAACTAAATTACGCTTAAAATCAGCGCTAAAACGACGACGAGCGGGTTGTTTGGTCATACATAGTGTCCACTTAAACCAAGCGGACACTTAGCCCGCTAAAAACTATATAATCGCAAAATCTAAATTAATTACAAGGCGGCCAAGACCAGACGCTTACTTTGATTCTAATTTTACTTTTAGTGCATTCAATTTGGTTGCGGTGTGTTTGGTAAATTTATCAATCCATCGGTTCGATATTTCGGCAATGGGTATTGGGTTTAAATAATGGTGCTTATACCGCCCAATTTTTCGGGTGTTAATCAGGTTAGCAGCAACCAAAATTTTCAAATGTTTCATAACGCCAAATCGCGTCATTTTTGGCAATGCAAGTTCAAGTTCTTGCAAGGTTTGGCCGTCGTCATTTGCCAAGCTGTCCAACAATTTACGCCTATTTGCATCCGCCAATGCTTTAAAAATAACATCCATAAATATTTATAGGTGACTATTAGGTCACGTCTCAATAATTAATTTTCTTGCACAAATTCAAAAAGAGGCCTATTAGCTATTTTAATTTTAAAAATACAGACGGAAAGCCGCATATTATGAGAGCCGAAGCCCACCTAGCAGCAGCAATAGAAATTTTAACTACATTGTTTGAAACAAAACAACCAACCGATAAATATCTAGATGGTTATTTTAAAAGCAATAGATATGCAGGTAGTAAAGATAAGCGTGCAATAAGGGGCATAGTTTACGATATTTATCGTAATTTACGTCAATATGAATTTGTAATTTCAAGCACTGAACCCCGCCAATTAGTAGCAGCATATTTGCTAGGGCAGGGCGATGATATTGCACAAATAACCGATAAATTTAATGGCGAAAAATACGGCCCAGCAAATTTGTCGGATGATGAAATTATAGCAATCGAAAATGCCAAAAGTTTAGACAATGCTTCAAAAGCAATCTTGCTAAATGTCGCCGATTGGCAATTTGATAATTTTAACAACGTGTTCGGCGATCAAACAGAATCAGAACTTGAAGCATTAAACAAAACCGCGACTTTAGATATCCGCGTTAATGTTGCAAAAACAACAATAGCAGATGCCAAAAAAGCCTTAGCAAAACAAGGCTTAGAATCTGAAAATATGCAATTATCATCTGTTGGTTTGCGTTTAGAGCCAACTACTCAGCTTTCACAATCTCCATCATACCGTTATGGCGCAGTCGAAATTCAAGACGAAGCAGCACAGGTTGCCGGCCTATTAGCAGGCACTAAACCAAAAATGGCAGTTGTAGATTATTGCGCAGGCGGTGGTGGTAAAACATTAGCAATGGCCGCAATGATGGACAATAAAGGCCAAGTTTATGCGCTCGATATCGACCAAAATCGCCTAAAAGCCATTAAGCCTCGCCTAATTAGGGCGAGTTATCATAATGTTCAAATGCATAAATTAGGTAACGAAAAAACCAACCAGTTAATGTATGAGCTTAAAGAAAATATCGATGTAACATTTGTGGATGCGCCCTGCACAGGCACTGGCACATGGCGCCGCGCCCCAGATGCACGGTTTAATTTAACCGAAGATATGTTGAATCAACTTGTCAGTAGACAGGCGCAAATTCTTGAATCTGCAAGCAAATTAGTAAAAAAGGGTGGCCGTTTAATCTACGCAACTTGTTCTTTATTTAAACAAGAGAATGAACAACAAGTCGAAAAATTCTTAAACAATAATTCCGAATTTACATTGCTAGATTATGCAACCGAATGGGAAACATTAGTAAAAACCGATGTACCAAAATCAGCATCAAGTCTTGACGGCACTTTACTGCTAACCCCACATCAACATGCAACAGATGGTTTTTTTGTAGCAATCATGCAACGTAAAAACCCCGATGCCGTTGTCATAAAATCAGAAGATGCACCAGAGGAAATTTAGACAAAAATCAAAGTTTTGTACGCACTAATTATGAGTCATATTTTTAGTTTCATACCATTATGGCTGGCTTCATAACCTAGTTTTTCGTAAAATCTTAATGCATCATCACGGAATTTATCGGTTGTCAATTGTAACAAATTGCAACCGTTTTTCTTTGCAAAATCTTTCGCCCAATTCATCATTTCCGATCCCAGTTTCTGCCCTCTAAAATCTTCCTTTACCCGTACAGATTCAATTTGAGCACGTTTTGATGCACCGCGTGATAAGCTAGGAATAAATGTTAACTGAAAACAACCCACAATTTTAAGATCAAGATAAGCCAAAAAGAAATAATTATTAGCATCATCAATTATTGCTTCTAAGCCCTGTTTATATATATTTACGTCCGCATGTTCACGGCTTTTGCCCAATATATCATTCTGCAACAAGCCAATAATTTCTTCAACATCAGACAGTTGAGCCGTAATAAAATTTAGTTTTGTCATGTTTAGGTTCCCACATATCAAATTATAGTCCAACCCTATACCTAAATTTTGCTGCATGTGCAATGGCACTATCAAGACAAATATCAGCCCATTAACCTCAAAATAATAGCGCTTGACCTTCCAACAGCAAGAAGGCCTAATATATGTTCAAATCACTCAACTTGCATAGATAGAGGTGCGATAAATGGATTTTACCATCCAAACTCTTGTTATAATTCCGATTGCACTGGGCTTGCTAGGCTTCATTGAACCTTGTACAATTGGCGGCCATCTGCTGTTTTTGGATACCCAAAACGGCCGCTCAACCAAGCAAAAAAGTAAAGCACTGGCTGTTTTTTTACTAACACGCTCACTTATGGCGGGTTTGTTTGGCATATTAATAGCCTTGTTTGGGCAAAAGCTTATCTCAGTCCAAACCAACATTTGGATGTTTTTTGGGCTATTCTATGTCGCAATAGGCATCCTATTTCTAAGTAAAAAAACCAGTTGGGTAAAACAACAAATAAACTT
>JABSRY010000439.1 GCA_013214985.1 Hyphomicrobiales bacterium | reverse complement strand
TCTTCGGATGACATCGATATGTTGCTCGCGACGGACTCCGAACGGATTGACAACACCTCGGGCGACTCCGTCGGTAATGGGCGTCGGTTGCCGGCGGTCCCCGTCCAGGTCGCCTACAAAAGAGCTGGAAGGGAGTATGTCTGGGACGGCGTGCTGAATCGCCAGGAACTGTCCCGAGTCCGTATTGTCCTTGACGTTGGCATAGGCTGAGACCAGTAGAGGATTTCCGGCAACAAAACCAATTCTCCAGCCCGTCATAGCATATGCTTTTGATACACCATTCATTGTTAAAGTACGGTCATAAAGCTTAGGCTCAACTTGCGCAGGTGTCACAAATTCAAAATCATCATAAACCAAATGCTCATACATATCGTCAGACAATATCCAAACATGTGGGTGGCGTAACAACACATCGGTTAAACCTTTTAATTCCTCACGGCTATATGCCGCACCAGATGGGTTGCTTGGGCTGTTAAAAATAAACCATTTTGTTTTTGGGGTAATCGCCGCTTCCAACACGTCAGGTGTTAGCTTAAATTCTGTTTCCAAACTGGCTTCTGCAAAAACGGGTTCACCACCAGCAAGCAGTACCATATCAGGGTAAGAAACCCAATAAGGTGTGGGTATAATCACCTCATCACCAGGGTTTAAAGTCGCTACCAAGGCATTATACAATATTGGCTTACCACCAGGCGCAACAAATGCTTGGTTAATGTCATAATCCAAACCATTTTCACGTTTAAATTTATCAACAATTGCTTGCTTTAATTCAGTAATACCATCAACAGCGGTATATTTTGTTTCGCCCCTTTTAATGGCATCAATACCAGCTTGTTTAATATTATCAGGCGTATCAAAGTCAGGTTCACCTGCTCCCAAGCCAATTACATCACGGCCAGCGGCCTTAAGTTCACGCGCCTTAGTAGAAACTGCAATCGTAGCAGATGGTTTAACACGAGAAAGACTATCAGAAATAAAGCCCATTTTAAGCTCCTATAACGTTAAATTACGTCTGATATGCTATGCCCATATCCGCAAGCTGCCAAGTAAAACTGCACAACTATACCTTAAAACTGATCATTTATGCACGTATTTCTCATAAACAAAAAAAACTCTCAAAAACCCACCAACATTATGTTCAAGCGCCCTCATCATTTGGGCCAACCCAAGTAAATGGGTTATGCGCCACTTCCCACAAATGTCCATCTATGTCTGCAAAATACCCGCTATACCCACCCCAAAAAACATCTTGCGGTTGCTTAATCAACTTAGCACCAGCAGCCAACGCCTCTTGCATTTGCATATCCACCGCTTCTTTAGAAACTAAGTTATGCGCAATCGTCACACCTCTAAAACTAGAATCAGCTTGCGGTATAAATTTTTCAGGCTCAATCCCTGCATCTTTAGCCAGCTCATCCCAAGGAAAAAGCCCAAGCCAAGTACCGTTTAAATTAAAAAATGCAACTTTATCTTCATTACCAAATTCCAATATTGGTAACCCCAATCCATCTTCATAAAAACGTCGCGCCTTGGCTAAATCAGCAACGCCTAAAGTAATCATACTCATTCTTGCTTGCATGTTATCTCCTCTAATAACACAATATAAGAACAAAAACAGAACGAATGCAAGCCTTAATTTATAGATTTATAGTAAATCGATGCGGCTCAATCACAAACCCTTGATTCAAATAAAACTTATGAGCAGCATATCGCTGTGCACCAGAGTTCAACGTTATATGTTTACACCGATTTTCAATTGCGCAATTCTTTAACCAGCTCATGATTCGGTCTCCATATTGTTTAGATCGGTGCTTAGTTGCCGTCACCAAATCGTCAACATATAAAAACTTACCTCTAAATAATGTCGTGTTAATTCTAAAGCCCGCACAGCTCACAATTTCATTATTATCCGTCAAATAAGCAATATTATATCCTTCCGCCTTCATGTCCTCATACATCAACAAATAGTCTTCCATCGCAACGTCATAACGCAATTCATGCATTAAAGGCCAACAAGCTATTAGCTCATCCCTAGTCTTCGCAATTTTAATCATGCTATTTTCCGTATTTATCAATTATCGATTTCGGCACACTAATCCCATCCATCAAATCTTCAGAACTTTGTGGCGCTTCAAAACTGGTGCTAATTTTCACTTGCCCCGCCCAATATGGCGTAATCAAATCTTCTTTGTCATCAACAGGGTCACCCGTTCTAACCTTAGCCACTACATTTTCAATCGGCACCCGCAAAAAATCGGTCGCCTTCATTTCATTTGCAGCCGTTGGGCGCACATCGTCATAACGTCCTGCAACAAATTTATTGGTTACCAAAGCCGCCAACCTAGATTTTTCATCTTCGGCGACAATCTCACCCTCACTATGTATCACCACCGAGCGATAATTCATCGAATGATGAAATGCCGATCGCCCAAATAACAATGCATCCACATGGGTTACTGATAAGCATAATTTCGTTCCACCCGCTAATTTTTTCATAAACCGCGACTTTCGAGAACCATGAAAAATCATAAATTCTCCATCACGCACCCCATACATGGGTATAATTTGCGGCCGTCCATCCACCACAAACCCCAGTTGCACCACAAATGCAGCATCTAATATCTCATGCACAATTTCACGTTCATAAACCGCGCGTTTAGGCGCTTGTTTAGCAATATTAAACTCAGTTTTCGGGTATTCTTTGCTTAAATCAGTAATAGTAGACATATAGCTTCCTTTCAATTTAACTTGTTATCCCGCACTATTGGCACTATAAATAGATCCAATTTAAGTTATATGTTGGTGCCAATATGTCTAAAACAGCAAAATTCAATGTCGACCTATTATTAAAGACTGAAATAGACAATAATTTTGACAAAAATATGCCACAATGGCGGCGTCTATAACACCAAATTAAAAACGCAATACTAAAAGATAGCCAAAAATGCGACCTCAGCCTGCCCGAAAGCCG
>JABSRY010000438.1 GCA_013214985.1 Hyphomicrobiales bacterium | reverse complement strand
ATTTAATAAATTTTGTAAAATTAAAAAAAAACGCAGGAATGCAAGAAAAATATGTTCGATATATAAAGCAAATGGCGGTTGGTAATTTTGTTAAATAGCAACGCTATAAAAAATCCCCCGCGCTAATTAAAGGGCGAGGGCAGTTATAAATAAATGAAGGGAGGACATTTATTTATTGTCTGAATTTTTAGTTTCCATAAATTCTGTAAACTCGGCCGCGTCTTTGGATGCTTGGCGTTTGTTTACAAATTCATTAAATTCGTTTGCTTCGCTGGAAGCCGCATTTGACTGACGTTTAATTTCTGCCTCATATTCTGCCACTTGATCGGCATGATATTTGTTATAAGCATTATTAGGCGTTGAACCTGTTTTATAGCTGTCTGAGTTAAATTTTTGTTTTATCGACGGCCCATATTGGTTGTACTTTTCTTTCAGGGTACGGGCGATGTTTACGTCTTTACCAAAGGCTAGCCAAGCTACCGCAGCTATGCCTACTGGGTGAAAGACCATAAAACTACCCAATGCGAGGGCAACATTGGGTAATGTCCAATTGCCATTTGATTTAACTTCTTCGAATTTATTGTTTATTTTTGAATTGCTCATTTAAGTTTCCTTTTCGCTGTTACCTTATAGAGATGGTAATGGATGGAAATTATTCAAGAGTATTTCAAAATTTAATTTAATTTAACTTACTGTTATATATGCAAAAAAGCCCCAATCAAGAGATCTTGACTAGGGCTTTTGAGATAACGATAGAAGCCTAAAGTTTAAAAAGGCGGGGAATTCTAATCTTGTTTCACTTCTTCGTTACTTTTTACAGCATTTTCAGCTGATTCTTGTGCTTTCATAAACTGATTAAATTCAGCTTGGTCTTTGGCTTGTTGAAGGTTGGTTACAAATTCACTAAATTGAACTTCTTCTTCTTTCAACTGCACTTTGCGGCGTTGCATTTCTTCTTCTAACTTAGCAATGCTGTCTGCTTTGTAGGAATCAAATGCCATGTTGCCAGTGTTGCCATAATGACGTTTTTTGGATGATTTGCAGCATTTTCTGCCCGTTGACATGCCATTAAACTTATTGCTAATTTTGTTAGCAATGTCTACATTTTTTCCGAAGACAAGCCAAGCTAAAACTGCAAAGCCTACGGGTGGAAAAATCACAAAGCCTGCTACCATAATGGCAATGTTTGGAAGCTTCCAATTGCTGTTAGAACCGCTCTTATATTGATTTGTTGTTGCTGTATTATTCATTGTTATTTCCTTTTCGCTGTTACCTTATAGAGATGGTTGTCGGTCTAATATTTTCAAGAGATTTTTAATAATTTTTATAATTATTTATTTAAGTGATTGAAACTGTGAGGAATTTAAATTTATGGATGAATGCATTCTCTAATTGAATATATTGTGGATTATATTATATTGGGGTGTGAATTAATTTAATGAATACTGGAGATATAATGTTAGATATTGGTGGGTTTGAAATTGTTGTGCTGGTTATACTAGCAGTTGCAATAATAATTGTATTACGATCTGTACGCATAGTGCCGCAGGGTTATAGTTATACGGCCGAACGATTTGGCAGATATTTTAGAACGCTTAAACCTGGGCTTAATATATTGGTACCGCTTATTGATAGTGTTGGCCATAAAGTAAACATGATGGAGCGGGTGTTTAATGTGCCTTCACAAGATGTGATTACTAGAGACAATGCCATGGTGGCGGTTGATGGGGTTACATTTTTTCAAGTATTAGATGCTTCAAAAGCTTCTTATGCAATTAATGATTTAGAAAATGCGATTTTAAACCTGACCATGACCAACATTCGTAATGTAATGGGTAGTATGGATTTAGATGAGCTTTTATCTAAGCGTGATGAAATTAATGTCAAATTGCTTTCTGTGGTGGATGATGCTGCATCTAGTTGGGGTGTTAAAGTAACCCGTATTGAGATTAAAGACATTAGCCCGCCTGCAGATTTGATTGAATCTATGGCGCGCCAAATGAAAGCAGAGCGTGATAAACGTGCTAACATTCTTGTAGCAGAAGGCGAGAGAGCATCTGAAATCTTGCGGGCTGAAGGTGAAAAGAATTCACAAATTTTGGCGGCTGAAGGCCAACGTGCTGCAGCATTTATGGAAGCGGAAGCCCGTGAGCGCCAAGCCGAAGCCGAAGCTAAAGCCATTCAAATGGTAAGTGATTCAATTACTGCGGGTGACATAAATGCAATTAACTATTTTGTTGCTGAAAAATATGTCGGTGCGCTAAAAGAAATTGCTGCTTCTGACAATCAGAAAATTCTTATGATGCCATTGGAAACTTCTGGAATTATTGGTTCAATTGCAGGTATTGCTGAATTGACCAAAGATATTGGCAAAAAATAAGGCGATTTAAATGGATTATATGAATTATGTGAATTTTCAAGATGTGTTTTCTGAGTGGGGTTGGTTTATTGCTGCGACAATTCTAATTTTGCTTGAGGTATTAGCGCCTGGTGTGTTCTTTTTGTTTTTTGCATTTGCGGCTTTTATCGTTGCAGGTGTTAGTTGGGCGGTTGATATTGATTGGCAATATGAATTATTGCTATTTTCTGCCATCGGCTTTTTAAGCATGTATGGTGGTAAACGCTATTTTAAAAAAGAACGTGAAAAATATAATGACCACCCTATTAATGACCCAATGGCTGAATTTATTGGCAATAAAGTTAGCCTAGAAACCGCCATTGTTAACAATATTGGCAAAGTGCAGATTAAAGGGGTGCATTGGACAGTGAATGGCCCTGATGCCGAAAAAGATACAATTGTTAAAATTGTTGGCAAAACGGACGATAGATTTATTGTCGAACTTATTTAGACAATTTACCTTATATATGAGGTTAAAAAAAGCCATGAGGGTTATTCTCATGGCTTTTTAATCATTTTTAGGGTTCAATTCCCCGCCCCTTGGGGCGTAGAATGTTCGCATGAGCAAATATATTCATAAGAG
>JABSRY010000437.1 GCA_013214985.1 Hyphomicrobiales bacterium | reverse complement strand
TAGTTTGTTCGCCCTTTATAGCTTCCAAAGCAACACGTGCTTTAAAAGCTGAATTATGGTTCTTACGTTTAGACATTTCTTGTTTTCCTCGTCCGGTTATAGACCAGTCAAGCAAAATTTGTAGCTTAAGTCACTGTCTCATTATTGGGGACTACCTCACAATGTCTTAAACTTATTTGAACATGCTAAAAGTGTTGGTTTTGAATTTAGAGATAGTCGAAGATCATCAATTTCATTCGGGATAAAATCAATGCCTTTTGTAAAGAGCCAAAGTCTGTTCAATATATGGCGCAGAAGCTGCAATTAGTTCTATCTTTAGATAAAAACAATTTATTTTTCAATTTGCATTTTTCTCCTTTTAGTTGTTTAATCCAGTTCATCAATTACTTAGAGGGTGTTATGTTTCGTATTTTAGTTATTTCAATTTTATTATTTTCTTTATCTGCTTGCAAAACAACGCAAAACAAAGCTTCAAAAACTAAGTGGTATGACGGTCGGATGACATATTATTCTTCAGAAGGTTATCAATGCGAAGGGTTATTTTACCTTGGTATTGAAAGCAACGGAAATAAAATAATATCAAGAACTGGAGCTGGTAAAATAAAATGTCCAAACGACAGAACCAGAAAATTTAATTTTAAAACTTTTAAAAAAGATAAGTTTATAATTAACGTACCTAATCAAACTAAATGCTACGGTTCACAAACTGGATTTAATACGAATGTTGGCGTAATTAAAATGTCATGTACAAACGGTACATATGGCAAAGCAATTTTTGAAACAAAACTTATGAAACCCCAACCAAAATTAAAAAAGAAGAAAACAATTCTAATCGTAAATTAAAAAGGAAGAAAGCAAAAATAATCCTATAGTTTTAACTTTCCCTTTTAACCATTTTACCAAATATACGCCCAGATCAAAGGTGTAAATATAAAAATTGAAAATAAATCCAGTATTTTTCACTATTGCTGGGCATTGATTGACGGAACAGCCGTTATCTATAAATAACGGCAATTCGTCAACCATGGCGCAATTTCTATTTTATTATGCTTCCCGTAATAATTGATAACTAATAACTTCACAGCTTTGCAATTCATTATGCTTGCTCAGTTCAATGCTGCAAAACTTGTCTAATTGATGTATTTGAGTAACTGGTTCATCTACTAAAAATTCATCGGTTTTAACGGTGAAACTACCATCGACACCAACCCAAAAACTTACGAAATACCAATATTTTTTTGTATTCATTACTTCTCTCCTTTAGGTTTCAAACGGGTCAATCCCATCTTCTCTATTTCCAGCTATAGCACTTTCAGTAGCGTCGCGTTTTTCTTTAAGCGTAAAGTCTTCTTCAAAGCCCATTAGCTTCTCTAAATCATCTGGTGATTTTCGGTAAACATACATAAGCGGCACTTGCACACATTTAATAACAAGACCATCAACCCGCACCGATTTGCTGGGCCAAGCCCCATTTAGGCGGCTCAACGCTTGCGCCCAACCGCCTTCGGTGTCGCTTTTACCTGTCCAATCACTATCCTTAAACATATCAAGCGTTTGTTTATGGCGGATAGCGACACTCAAGAATTCAATTTTTTTAGTGCCGTTAAGTTCAACGGATTTGCTTATTGCCATACCAACAGCAGCAAGCCCATTTTTTACATCATCAGGTACAACATATTGTTGAGTTTCGTTACGGTCTAAATACATTTCAAGCAATGCAGATATAGATTTATCTGTCCCACTCCGCCATTTACCAATATTGCTTTGCAATAGATAATCTAAGCAATCATCAGAGTTGGAATTTGTATTGCTAATTTCTAACAATATATCGGGCGATAGCATCGCCATATATTTTTTGGTCAATGCACGGCTAGGCATTTTATCACTAAGCAAAACATGCGCAGCAGCAATCAAAGTACCAAATTGGTCACACGAACGGCCATCATGTCCATTTTTTACCATTTCACTTTGATAATGCGCTAAAACATCTTTAAAAAACGGCCATTTATCAATCATTCTACGCTTTAATTTACGTCCATATGTTTCAAATACTACTTTTTTAATAGCGGGCGGTTTTTGCCCTTGAGGCAAAGTGTTTAAACTTAAAATTGCCATACGGCTTCTATCTTGCGCCCGTAATGGCGGCATTAAAATAGCACTGAATAAAAAACAACTATAACAAGCAAATTCAGTGCCTTTATGGTTGGCACCGCCGCGCAACATCACCGCTCCAGAGCTTGCCAATCGCGCTAGTTTTAAAATACCGGTCGTCCGCTCGTTATTGGCCTCATTTTCAAGTTCATCAATAGCAATAGGCAAGCAACCATGCCCCACTTGTTGGTAAATACCCGCTGGTGTTGTATCCGCCGTTTGCAAAATACCATCACCAAATAAATGTTTAGCAATTTTTTGTAATGTGCTTTTTCCGCTAGCCTTATCACCCGTTAAAAATACCATAGGTCGCCAGTCTAAAGCACCGCCCAATATGGCCGATGCAAACCAACCAACCAACAAAACGGGGTCAAGTTCTGGCCTTGCCCAATTCCATGTTTTAAATAATTTCAGCAAGTCATGTGCGGGGCTATTTTCGGCGTTAACTTCCTCATCCCATGGCGCGGATATTTGCGGGGCAGTTGGGTAAACAAAACCTTGATATTCTCCCGTTTCAATAGCCCCGTCTAACGACCATAATTTATCACCACAATGGTAAATCAAATTACCACCATCATCTTGCCAAGCACCATGTCCTTTAACTTTGTTTAGCGCGTTCCAAATGCCTTTTTGAGCGCAAGCCGAAAACAAAACGTCAATTGTTGCCTGCACCTTCCAACCTGTTTGTATCCATTCATGGTTGGTTTGGTCTTTGTCGGTAGATTTTCGCACCTGCGGCCACCAATTTTCTAAACTGGCATTATAGCCTGACGCCTTTAATTTGATTCAAATTTGCCCACCCCAAAAAGTTCTTCAGTGGTACATTGTTGTCGTCGTT
>JABSRY010000436.1 GCA_013214985.1 Hyphomicrobiales bacterium | reverse complement strand
ATTTAAGCTAATAGAAGATGTTGAAGCAAAATTGCCGGATAAGCTGGGTATGCCAGATATGTATATGATTAGGCCGACTTTTATTGCAATATTTGACAATGTAAAAGATGAAATAATTCTTATTACAAGTGTTTGGCATAATGATAAAATTAGCGCGAAAGTTGCACATTCAAATGCGGTCGACCGTTTAACAAATGCCATAGAGCTATTGAATGGCCCAAGACCTGTTGCGGAACGTGAAGATAAAATATTTACGTTTAAAGAGCCACGCTCCAACATGTCACCTGAAACCTATAAATCTATGGTTAAAAAGGCCAAAGAATACATTGTTGCTGGTGATATATTTCAAGTGGTTTTAAGCCAGTGTTTTACGAGTGATTTTGAGTTAACACCTTTTGAGCTTTACCGTGCTTTACGGCGCATTAACCCATCACCATTTTTATATTATCTTAATTTTGATGACTTTGCCATCGTTGGCTCTAGCCCAGAAATACTTGTGCGGGCGAGAGATAATAAAGTCACTATCAGGCCAATAGCAGGCACACGACCCATTGGCAATACGCCGCAAGAAACTATAGATTATGGCAATGATCTACTGACCGACCCAAAAGAGCTTGCCGAACATCTTATGTTGCTTGATTTAGGGCGGAATGATATTGGTCGTATTTCAGAACTTGGTAGTATTGAGATTACCGACAGTTATTTTTTAGAATATTATAGTGAAGTTATGCATATCGTATCTAATGTTACTGGCAAACTTGATAGTAAATATGATGCTATTGATGCACTTATGGCTGGATTTCCTGCGGGAACGGTATCTGGCGCGCCTAAAGTTCGTGCCGTTGAAATTATCGAAGAGCTTGAGCCCACAAAGCGCGGGCCATATGCGGGCTGTGTTGGTTATTTTGGAGCAGATGGTAACATGGATTCTTGCATTGTGTTACGAACTGCCATCATTAAGGATGGTAAAATGCATGTTCAAGCAGGTGCTGGTATCGTAGCGGATAGCGACCCTGAGAGTGAATATCAAGAATGTGTTAGCAAAGCTAAAGCACTATTCCGTTCTGCAAAAGCCGCTATTGAGCTTGCAAATTCATCCAAATATGGACAATAGTCCATTTATCGGAGTTTAATTATGATTATATTAATTGATAATTACGACAGTTTTACCTACAATTTATACCATTATATTGGTGCTTTCACTCATGATATTGAAGTGTGGCGCAACGACAAAATTAGTGTTGCTGAGGTAATTGAAAAAAACCCAGAAGCCATAATTTTGTCACCTGGTCCAAAAACACCAGATGATGCGGGTATTTGTCTAGACTTAATAAAACAGACCGATGGTAGCATCCCAATTTTGGGGGTTTGTCTTGGTCATCAATCAATCGCGCAAGTTTATGGTGGTGATGTTGTTCAAGCCAAAGAAATTAGACATGGTAAAACCAGCTCTATCACACATAAAGATGATGTTTTATTTAAAAATATACCAGATACATTTGACGCTACACGTTATCATTCACTGACGGTTGACCCTGAAACATTGCCAGAATGTTTAACTACTACTGCAATTACTGACGATGGTGTTATTATGGCGCTTTCACATAAAAGCAAACCCATTTATGGCGTACAATTTCACCCAGAATCAATTGCTTCTGAATATGGCCATGTGATGATTGGGAACTTTTTAAAAAGCTCCGGCGTTAAGTTATTAAATAGTGCGCCTATGTTAAAGACTATAAAGCCTGACGAAAAATCATTTAACGCGTTAAAACCATTTATTGCACGTGCAATAGATGGCGAAAAATTTAATCAGCAAGAAGCACGCGATGCGTTTGATATTATTATGTCTGGCGATGCATCTGATGCTCAAATAGGATCATTTTTAACCGCATTAAGAGTGCGCGGTGAAACTGTTGAAGAAATAACAGGCGCTGCAAGCATTATGCGAGAAAAAGCGCTTAAAGTTAGTGCGCCCGACCATGCTATTGACACTTGTGGTACGGGCGGAGATGGTTCTGGTAGTTATAACATCTCAACCGCTGCATCATTTGTAATTGCAGGATGTGGTGTAACAATTGCAAAACATGGCAACCGCGCTTTGTCTTCATTATCTGGCTCCGCCGAAGTATTAGCAGCTTTAGGGGTTGATGTAACCATTAACGCCGATAAAGTAAGCAAATGCATTAATGAAGCTGGTATTGGCTTTTTGTACGCAATAAATCATCATAGTGCCATGCGTTTTGTGGCTACTGCTCGTCAGCAAGTGGGTGTCAGAAGTATATTTAATTTACTAGGCCCCTTATCGAACCCAGCTGGGGTAAAACGCCAAATTATTGGTGTTTTTGCTAAAGAATGGGTGGAACCAATGGCTAATGTTTTAAAACAATTGGGCAGTGAGCATATTTGGGTAGTTCATGGTAGCGATGGGTTGGACGAGCTAACGGTAACGGGAATTAGTTATGTTGCTGAACTTAAAAATGGCGCAATAAACACATTTGAGATTAACCCCGAAGATTACGGCATCAAACTTAGCCCGCCTGAGGCATTAAAAGGCGGCGATGCCCATTATAATGCTGCAGCTTTGCGCAGGTTATTAGAGGGTGAAAAATCTGCATATCGGGATATTGCTGTATTGAATGCTGCAGCTGGCTTGATTATTGCTGGTAAGGTGGATGAATTATCTGACGGCATTAAACTTGCCCAAGAATCTATTGATTCTGGTGCTGCCCTGTT
>JABSRY010000435.1 GCA_013214985.1 Hyphomicrobiales bacterium | reverse complement strand
TGCAAAATATATTGCAACATTACACCAGAATAAAGTTAATTATTATGGTTAATATTTGTTAATGAAAACGCCGTGTTGATTTGGGTGGTTTATTAATATTTGTTATTTTTGGGGAATGAGTTACAATGAAGTATACTTTAAGGAATTGAAACTATGCGCAGTTTTTTTGTGGATTTAAAACTATTATCAATATTGAAATTTTTGACCATTCTTGGAATGTTTTCTGTTTTATATACGCAACTATATTCTACTTTACCAATATTCTTGGGGTTCAGCTTATTAGTAGATGCAAAAAAAGAATATGATAAAAACCTAATCACAGCTGATTACGATCAGATGTCTAGATTTCAGCTATACTTGCCTTATATTTATTCAATTGTCGGCTGTGTGCTTATCATTGCGTATAGTTATATAACGATAATAAGGTGATGGGCAGTTGCTTAATCGCCCTTACCTGGTTTTTCGGATAATAGTGCGAGTTTGCCTGGTTTGCCGTCAAATTCTTCGGCATCACCCAATTGTTCTATTTTGATAGTAATGTTTGGCCAAATTTCGGCAAATTTTGTATTGATTTCAAGCCAATCTTCTAAATCTGGTTCGGTATCTGGGCGAATGGCATCGGCAGGGCATTCTGGCTCACACACACCACAATCGATACATTCATCGGGATGAATCACCAGAAAATTTTCGCCCTCGTAAAAGCAGTCAACAGGACACACCTCTACACAATCGGTAAATTTACATTTTATGCAATTTTCGGTAACTACATAAGTCATGATTTTCTCCAAATATACCAATTGAATATATTAATTTACAAAAATAAATGTGAATTAATATATTCAACATTAAAAATATATAGAATTCAACATTTGCTACATTACTCATTTCTAAAGACAGAACAATAAAAAAATACTCAATTTGTAAAAAATTGACCAAATAACCCATTATTAATCATAATTTGACCTGAATCATGCGTATTTATACACATTCTAATATAGCCATTAGTTAATTGAGTGACGCGCTAATATAGCCGTAGGTGTTTTTTAGAAGTCCATCGCATCCATAATAAATTGGTCGGTTTGTCGCCTTTGTTTTTTGGTAGGGCGACCTGCGCCTCTTTCGCGCATTATGGGTTTCAGCATCGCATCAAAACCATCATCACTTTTAGTTATAGGCTCGGGGCTTTGATCATCATAAAGCATTTGTGCTTCGACAAATGGGCGCCTAGTGGCATTAATGCCTAAAATTTCGATCATTTTTACTTGATCTTGCAAATGAAACGTTAAGATATCGCCTGGTTTAATATTATAGCTAGCCTTTGATATTTTGTCGCCGTTTATGCGTAATTTTTTGGCATTAACCAGCTTGGTAGCCCTTGCTCGGCTTTTTATAAACCGTGCATGAAACAACCATTTATCGATACGCTGTGTTTCGGCCTTTTGGGGTTCGATCATTTTTTAACTAACAGCAATTATAAGGTGCATCTGGTTGTATTTCCGATCGGTTACATCTTGTTTTTTAAAGCCATTAACGCGGCAAAAGGGCTATTTTTTGGTGCAATAGTTGGTTTAGATTTTTTGACCGTTTTGCTTTGGTTTTTATTTTTATCGAATTTTGTAAATTTACGCTTATTTTGCTGTTTGGCGTCAAATTTTTTCTTGCCCGCTCTATGGTTATGAGCTACTTGGCGTTTTTTGGCAGGAAACCAAACTTCATCATGGGTTTGAATTTCTGCTTTATCAGCATCGGTATCAACGTCTACATCTGAAGAATCATTTGCCGCAACCGCATCTATTTTTTCTATCTCTATTTTTGTCATACGATAACCAATAGTGGTTAAGATATTTGAAAAATCGTCGCCAGAACAGCCGACCAAAGACATCATATTTGGGGTAACCGTAAACCCGCCACTTATATGCGCGCCTAGTGGGCGTTCGGGTGTTATAACCTCAACGACAGCTTTTACGACTTCTGCATTATCGGTATTTGGGGTTTCTGCTTTAACGTCCTCGGTCATAGTCTCGTCTGGTTTAGTATCCACCATAGCTTCTGGCTTAACAACATTAACAGCTTTTGTTGCTGCTTGTGGTTTCCAATATAAAACGTCGCGGATGAGATCTGCCAATCGCTCTAGCATATCAATTCTGACAGCGCGGTTAACGCATTTTCTAAAGCCTGCAGTTTGATAATAATTATGTGACATTGTTGGGTCTAATGCGACCGAGGTAAGGCCTTGGCCTGGATGTGGCGGAACGGTTAAAGCCGAGCCGTTATCTTTAGCAATTTTTAGCGCAGCCAACAACATTAGCAACCGCGTGGGTGCGGGTTTTAACAATTGCGGAATAAACACATGATAGGCACCAAATCTAACCCCAAAACGGCGCAATTGTTTGCGCGATTCTTGATCTAAAGCTTTGATATCATCATTCACTTCATCGCGCACCAAGATGCCATAGTTTTCGACCAGTTGGAAAGCTACACCGCGGGCAAGACCCGTTACATTATCGGGGTCATTTAATTTAAGCAGGCTTGAAAGATGGGTTTCGATTTCGGCTTTAAGCCATTTTTTTACAAAATCATTTAGACGGGCTTCATCTGCGCTGGAAAGATAATCATTTTCTATGATGCTTGAATATGGGTTTAGAGTAACATCGCCCGCCTCTATACGCGCAATCGGAAACTCGCCCCAACAAATTTGACCTTTATCATCTATCGATAATTGGCTTTTCTCTTCGGTTATTATCTGATCGACACGGCGGTTAATTTCTAACGAAACTTCTTTCATCGAAGCCGATTTAAGGGCTTTTTCTTGGGCTTGATCTTCGGTTGCATCAAGCTCAAATTTTAAGCCAAAAATATTGCCTACAAATTGATCTTCAACATTTACTTCACCCGCTGTGGATACTTCCGCCATTAATTCTTCCTTTTCACGAAGCCTACTCATCAGTACGCTTGTTCTCTTGTCTACAAACCGTTGGGTCAAACACTCGTGTAAAGCATCCGATAAACG
>JABSRY010000434.1 GCA_013214985.1 Hyphomicrobiales bacterium | reverse complement strand
GCAATTATAACCCCGATTGTTGCGGCTACGCTAAATAGCAAACCTAAGCCACTGCTGGTCGCAATTGCTTGATGAATTTTTCGGCCGCACAAAGTCATATAAGTAACGCCTAATGTGCCACCGCCAATGCCCATTAATGTTGAAAAAAAGCCAATGAAAGCGGCTATTATATTATTGACGAAACCAAATGGGATATCTTTAGACAGCATCCAACTTTCTTTGCCAAATAGTAGTTTAAACCCGATAAAAATAGCGATTGTTGCAAATACTGACTTTAATATACCGCCTTCGACATATGATGCGGTAAATGCACCAATGCTTGCACCCATTAAAACAGGAAATAGCCATGTTTTTAACAATGCCATATCCACTGCTTGTTTTGCAATATGTGCTTTAACAGACCGAAAAGATGTGGGCACAATTATTGCTATTGAAGTGCCAACTGCCAAATGCATTACAATATTTTCACCAATTTTAAGGAAGGTGAATAGTTGAAAAAGTACGGGTACTAAGATAATACCACCGCCAATGCCAAGCAAGCCTGCCAATATGCCAGCAATAAAACCTGAGGCTATTAACGCAGAAGCTAAAATCAGCAACTCGAAAACATCAAACCCATAAACTTGCATAAAAACCCTATTCTTTTATTTTGCGACAAATGTTAATGCTTTTTGTAGCACCTCGGCGCCTGCGCCTAACTTGTTGGCTTCAACAGACAAAACTTGCCGATACTTGCGTGCGCCTTCTAAACCTTGAAATAAAAATATCATGTGTCTTGTAATATGATGCGCTCTTGCCCTACCTGTCTTATCATCTGTTAGATAATTTTCAATATAATCCATCATCATATTTGCTATTTGATGACGGGTTGACTCATTTTTTTTACAGTTGAATATTTTTTCATCTACTTCCGATAATATCCATGGAGTTTGGTATGCGGCACGACCGAGCATAACGCCATCTACATTATTTAGGTGTATTAATGCCTGATCTAGATTTTTAATACCACCATTTATAATGACTTCAAGGTTTGAGAATTTTTGCTTTATTCTATAGACTCTATCATATTCTAACGGAGGTACATCTCTATTTTGTTTAGGTGACAAGCCCTTTAGCCAAGCTTTACGGGCATGAATTACAATGGAACTTAACCCAGCATCGACCATGTGCTCTACAAAATTTGTTAGATCTACTTCGCTATCTTGATCGTCTATGCCGATTCGACATTTGACCGTTACGGGAATGGTAACGGCATCTTGCATCGCCTTAATACATTGGGCGACCAGTTTTGGTTCTGCCATTAGACATGCGCCAAACTTGCCAGATTGCACACGATCGGATGGACAACCAACATTTAGATTGATTTCGCTGTAACCTAAATTTTCGGCAATTATGGAGGATTGAGCCAATGCATAGGGGTCGGATCCGCCAAGTTGTAAGACCAATGGATGTTCTTGTTGATTATAGCCTAGAATTTTTTCTCTATCGCCAAATTCTATGGCACCTGTCGTCACCATTTCGGTGAATAATATGGATTGTGTGGTAAGCAATCTATGAAAATATCGGCAATGTTTATCTGTCCAATCAATCATAGGAGCGACACTAAATCGTCTAGCTTGATTTACGTTGATTAAATGGGTGTTAAACTTACTTGTAGAGATTTGTTTCATAATTATTTTCTAGCCAAATGTATCGTATTTTGTTATAATTTAACTCTGTACGATACAAATACGATACAAAAACCGCGTAAATACGATACAAAAAGCTCTCTATAATTATAAAGGATTTAATTATCATGGCGGGTTATACCATTCTAAAAAGAGAATTGAAAGGCGGTAGGAAAAAATACCGTTGTTTAGTTCGCCAATTTGAAGGTCGGAAAGTAATTTGTAATAAGTGTAAAACTTTTGATAAATTAGCATTGGCATAATCATGGGGCGCTAATCAAGTTATTGCTTTTGAGACAGACAATGTTCATAGCTCAGAGAATGATAATTTGACGATCAAAGATATGATTTACAATTACATTCATCATGATCACATAGAGTTAGGCAGAACAAAGCTAAATGTTCTTAAATTGATTATGGATTGCGATATTGCAAACATCAAAGTTCATAAATTCAAACCACACCATTTAGTCACGCATTGTAGTGATAGAATTAAATCAGGAGCTGGGAAGTCCACAGTAAACCATGATGTGTCTTATTTAAGATCAGTATTTAGAATAGCCAACACACTTTGGGGTGTTGATGTTGATGACAATTTATTTGCAAAAGCCTTACCAACGCTACATCACATGAATTTAATTGGAAGAAGTAACCGAAGGACAAGAAGACCGACTTCTGAGGAAATTGACGAGCTGATTGATGGACTTAAAGAACGCGAAAGGTCACGTATATCAAATATCCCATATGTTGACATCTTGAATTTTTCAATATTATCCTGCATGAGAATTGGCGAGGTTTGTTCAATTAAATGGGAAGATTTGGATAGAGAGAATAGATCAGTAATTGTTCGTGATAGAAAAGACCCAAGAAAAAAGCTGGCAACCATATGATTGTGCCATTGCTAGGCGGAGCGTACGAATTAATAGATAAACAACAGGAAATCGGAGATAGAATCTTTCCCTTTAATTCTAGAAGTGTAATAGCTGGGTTTCAGAGAGTGATAAACAAACTTGAGATTAAAGATCTGCGTTATCATGATCTAAGGCGTGAGGGCGCAAGTCGGTTATTTGAAAAGGGATATAAAATTGATGAAGTTGCACAAGTTACAGGACACAGGAATATAAATACGTTATGGCAGGTGTATACCGAATTATATCCAAATAGATTACACGATAAAGATCTTTGAACTACGATCCAATGTGCGTGTCCTTTGCGTCCGCTGCTTGTTCATCAATTAGCCTAGCCAAGTCGTTTAAATGAACAAACCAAGGGTTTCTTTGTGAGTTGCCTAAACGGAAGACTGGAATAGGTAAATTTCCTTTTTTTGCGCGGTCATGAGCAGTGTGTTTAGCC
>JABSRY010000433.1 GCA_013214985.1 Hyphomicrobiales bacterium | reverse complement strand
AAGAAAGCTTCCTGCTACATTATAACTTCCCCCCTTATTCAGTGGGTGAAGCAGGCCGTATGGGCGGTACAAGTCGCCGCGAAATCGGCCATGGTAAATTAGCCTGGCGTGCTATTCATCCATTGCTACCAACTCAAGAAGAGTTCCCATATACAATTCGTATCGTATCCGAAATTACCGAGTCTAACGGGTCATCTTCTATGGCTTCTGTTTGTGGTACTTCATTGGCACTTATGGATGCTGGTGTGCCATTGGCGCGCGCGGTTGCTGGTATTGCAATGGGCCTTATCAAAGAAGGCGACGATTATGCAGTGCTTTCAGATATCTTAGGTGATGAAGATCATTTAGGTGATATGGACTTTAAAGTAGCAGGTACAATCAAAGGCCTAACTTCTTTGCAAATGGACATCAAAATCGGTGGTATCACCGAAGAGATTATGGGCAAAGCACTAGAACAAGCCAAAGGCGGCCGTCATTATATCCTAGGTGAAATGGCAAAAGCGATTGATACAACACGCGATGAAATGGGCGAGTTTGCACCCCGCATCGAAACAATCCAAATCCCGACCGATAAAATTCGTGAAGTGATTGGCGCTGGCGGTAAAGTTATCCGCGAAATCGTTGAGCAAACAGGTGCCAAAATCAACATTGATGATGATGGTGTCGTTAAAGTTGCTTCATCTGATGCTGCTTCTATTGCTGCTGCAATGGAATGGATTAAAGGCATCGCTATTGACCCAGAAGTAGGCAAAATCTACGAAGGTACAGTGGTAAAAGTGATGGAATATGGCGCATTTGTAAACTTCTACGGTTCAAAAGATGGTTTGGTACAGAAGTCTCAAATCTCTAACGAACGTATCGAAAATGTTTCAGATCATTTGTCAGAAGGTCAAAAAACCCAAGTTAAATTGGTTAAAATTGACGATCGCGGCAAAATGAGCCTGTCTCTAAAAGACATCCCAAAAACTGAAGAAACACCTTCAGAAGAATAATCTTTTTCAAAATATATAAATTTAAAGCCGCTGATACCCTCAGCGGCTTTTTTTATAAACCCATCTAGTTAGTACTAAATTGTTTTCGATGCATAAGCGGGCTAACGCCATATTGCTTTTTAAAGTGATGGCGCAATGTTTCAGGCGCCATAAAACCCGCTGCTTCGGCTATTTCATCTACCGACAGCTGCGTACTTTCCAACAAATGCCTTACATAAGCTAGGCGCTCTTTTGTCAGCCAAATAATCGGGCTTTCACCAGTAATTTGGTTAAACCGCCGCAATAAGGTGCGCGGCGCAATGCCTGCTTTCTTAGACATTTCATCAATTGTCCAATCTTGGTTTAATGTTTGCCGAATTTCATCCAATAAAGGCGATAATTTACCGCCCCTTAGCTTGGGTATTGGCCGAGGAATATATTGCGCTTGCCCCCCCTCACGGTATGAAGGTATAACCAATTGCCTAGCAACTTGGTTGGCAATTTCACTTCCAAAATCTTCCCGTACAATATAGAGGCATAAATCAAGCCCCGCAGCCGAGCCTGCTGAGGTTAAAATATTACCTGCATCCACATATAATATATCGGGCTTTACCAAAATATTCGGGTATTCATCCTCTAGTTTTTGGCAATATTTCCAGTGAGTAGTCGCACTTTTACCATCAAGCATCCCGCATTTCGCCAGCAAAAACACACCCGAGCAAATAGATGCAATCCTGCATCCATTTTCACTGGCGACAATAAGCGCGTTTTTTAATGCGTCGTCAACACCACCATCTATGCTTTGCCATCCCGGTATAATAATAAGCGAAGCATCTTTTAACGCATCCAAATTATACGGGCTAGTAATGCCGATGCCGCCATGGGTAGAGATTTCAGTGTTTTCGGCAGCAACAATTCTACAGTCATACCAATTTTCAAAATCTGGGCGCGGTAAGTTAAAAACTTCTAACGCAATGCCAAATTCAAACATGCATAATTTGTCATAGGTTAAAATACATACAATTGGTTTTTTAGGTTTTGTGTTCAAAATAGTCATAATGGCGTAATCTTAACTCAAATTGTCATTTACGCCAATTCAAAATAAATAACATGCATGTTATTATCGGTTCATAACATAAAATAAAGGAAAATAAGCCAATGGATCAAAAGCTACTCAATGCAATAAACACCTATTTCGATGCCATCTATCATGCAGATGCAAACTTACTAGATCAAGTTTTTCATAAACAATCCAGCCTATTTGATGCCGATCAAGGCAAAATATTTGTGGACCCAATTGCCAGTTTTAGACAAGATGTTGCAACCCGCACATCGCCCGCAGAACGTAATAAACATAGAAATGATGAAATATTATTAATCGACTTCTTATCAAAAAACTGCGCAATCGTTAAATTAAGATTGCAAGCCCACGAAAATATTTTTGTAGACAATTTAAGCTTTGTAAAAGACCAAGAGCAAAATGAATGGAAAATTGTTTCTAAAGTTTGGCATTTGGAAAATAAAGTTCCATAAAACCAAATTATTTATGGTGCACGCTTCAAGTCTGTTAAAGACATAACCACAGAACCAACTCTTCTCTCAGTTTCAACGGCTTCATGTGCTTCAGATGCTTGGTTCATTGGGTAAACTTTGTGGATAGCAGACTTGATTTTTCCGCTTTCAATCATTTCTTTTAAGTCGAGTAATTCCGCTTCTTTTTCGCCAGCAAACGCAAAATATACCTTTTTATCACTAAACCTAGTGGTGAAAATAGACTTCAGCATGTCAGATATGCGCGGATTAGCCATTAAATAACGCCCGCCCGCTGACAAAGATTTAATGCAGTTAGCATAGACGCTTTGCGCCACCATATCAAAAATAACATCATATTTTTGTTCGTTTTTTGTAAAATCTTGTTTTTCGTAATCTATAAAATGATCAGCCCCAATAGCCCGCAAAAGCCCTTCCTTTGCGCCACTGTCAACGGCAGTCACCTCAGCACCCATCATTTTAGCGATCTGAACACCAAAAATGCCAATGCTACCGCCCGC
>JABSRY010000432.1 GCA_013214985.1 Hyphomicrobiales bacterium | reverse complement strand
GACATTGAAGACATAACAAGAATGGTTGAGCTTGGTTGTCATCATGAGATGCAACATCAAGAATTATTAGTGACCGATCTTTTGCACGCATTTTCGTATAACCCACTAATGCCTGCCTATCGCGACCCTCAGCCGATGCCGACGACCAATGAAGTGGCGTTAACTTTTACTAAATATGCAGGGGGCATGCACGAAGTTGGCAATGACGGCAAAAATTTTGCTTATGATTGCGAACAACCGCGCCACAAAATTTATATTGAAGCCTTTAAGCTTGCCGATCGCCCCGTTAGCACCCGCGATTGGATAGAGTTTATAGAAGATGGGGGATATAAAAACCCAACGCTTTGGCTTATGGATGGGTGGGCAACATGCCAAAAAGAAAAATGGAATGCTCCGCTTTATTGGTGGCAACAAGATGATGAATGGTGGACATTTACACTGCGAGGCGCACAGCCCATTAACCTCGATGCGCCTGTGGTGCATGTGAGTTTTTATGAGGCTGAAGCCTTTGCACGTTGGGCTGAAGCGCGGTTGCCAACTGAGGCAGAATGGGAAGTTGCGGCTGAACAAGTGCCTATTAAAGGTAACTTCCTTGAAAATAATAATTTTAGAACGTTGCCCAATGGGGGCCTGTGGGGAGATGTATGGGAGTGGACGCAAAGCCCTTTCAGCCCTTACCCTGGCTTTAGACCGCCTGAAGGCGCGGTTGGTGAATATAACGGCAAATTTATGATCAACCAATTTGTACTGCGCGGTGGCTCTTGCGCGACGCCTTTGGCGCAAATGCGGCCGACCTATCGTACATTTTTTTACCCCCATCAACGCTGGCAAATGTTGGGTTTGCGCTTGGCGAAGAATAGTTAACTAGGAAAATTTTATGAACAAACATATTTTAGAGAATTTGGATTTGCTTACATCGGCATTGACCAGTTTATCTGCACAGAAAAAATGGCTGGACAGCAAGTGGTTTTACGACAATGCAGGCAGTGCTATATTTGAAGAGATAACCGAACTACCTGAATATTACCCCACACGCACAGAAGTTGCTATTTTAAATAAAAACATTGACCAATTGCAGCAGTATATTCCTGATGGTGCGGCATTGGTTGAATTGGGCAGTGGTTCAAGCACGAAAACACGTATTTTACTCGATAAATTCGATAATTTAAATGCTTACCTACCTTTAGATATATCAGAAGATTTTTTAAAACATTCGGCCAATGATATTGCTATCCAATATCCCAATTTGATTGTTGATCCACTGGTTGCCGACTTTATGTCGCCGTTTGAATTTCCGACAAATTATATGGATCGTACTAAGGTTGCTTTCTTCCCTGGTTCGACAATTGGCAACCTTGAGGCCGATAAGGCAATTAATTTGCTTGCTAGTGTTCATCGATGGGATAAAATATCGGCATTTATCATTGGCATTGATTTGGTGAAAGATACCAATATTCTCATTCAGGCTTATGATGATGCAGCTGGCGTGACGGCGGCTTTTAACTTAAATATATTACGCCGCTTAAACCGCGAAATTGGTGCAAATTTTGATCTTGCACAATTTAAACATGAGGCGCGGTGGAATACAGAAAAATCAAGAATAGAGATGCATTTGGTTAGTTTGGTTGCTCAGACGGTTGAAATTGGTACGAAGATTTTGACTTTTGCAGCTGGTGAAAGCATTCACACCGAGAATAGCCATAAATATACTCGTGAGAGCTTTGAGCAAATTGCCAATCAAAGTGGGTGGAATATCCGTAAATTTATTACCGATGAAGATGACTTATTTGCGATTGCTGTGCTTAGTCCTAAATAGGACGGTTTATAACTCAAATATAGTAAGCTGTGAAATTATCACCTATTTATTGAAGCCGCAACAGGGATCATTGACATAATGAACCCTGTTGCAGTTATAAATTATACCCCATCGGTTGGTTTTATTATTGGGGCAGTCGCGGTTCGGTTTGCTAAAAACAAATATAGTAACCCTGCGATTATCACTACGCCCCCGCCAAACTGCCATGCGGTGCCGATGCCGAATTTTTCGGCAATATAGCCCAAGCCGAGCATGCCAATTAAACCGCCAATTTTTTCGACTAATGATTGAAGTGATAAAAGGGTTGAACGCTTATTGTCGGGTATATAATCATGGAAAATGCTAGCAAATGGCGGGCTTGCAGCACCCATAAGCACAGTGACTAATATAATTACAGGTATGAAATAATATAGCGTATTGGTAAATGATAATAAGCATAGCAATAGGCCAGATAGGCATATGATAAGCAAAAGCGCGTGGGCTCGGCTGCCGTTAAACAAGTTTACAATTGGGGTGGAAATACCAGCACCAATTGCCATAGAGAAAAAATATATAAAGGTTAAAACGCCAATAATCGAAGTTACATATTCACCTTCAATCATTGGTTTGACATAAGGAATCCAGAATGTTTCGAGGACAATAAATGCCAAGCTGGTGATTGCGGTAGACAGCAGCATTACCGAGATTATTTTGTGTTTAAAAGCATAAAACCCTGAATCATGAATAATGGTGCCAATATTAGAAAAACCTGATTTTACGGCCTGTTTATTAATAGGTCTATTTTTTTCGATAATTGCAAATTTTGTATAGATAAATAGGATAATTGTTAGGACGATACTGGCAATAAGCGGGGCATCATAAACCCCCAACCCAATTGGTTTTAAAAATGGCCCAGCCAAATCGGTTAATAAACCGCCACAAACTGCAAAAACCGCTAGCCCTATGCCGCCTGACATTTCGACATAAGCGAGTGCGGGTTGACTGCTATATTCTGCTGCTTGTTGGCGAAATTTTTCGATAAACCAAGCATCTAATGTGCCTGACATGAGCGCACGGCCTAGACCCATTAGGCCAAAACCAATGGCGATAACAATAAATGATTTAAACAATAAGAGACCAGTAATAGCGATTAAGGTGACAATTACAGAGCCCAAATAAACGGGTTTTCGCCCAATACCATCGGCCAGGCTGCCAAGAGGAAGTTCAAACAATAAAGTGGTGGCGGC
>JABSRY010000431.1 GCA_013214985.1 Hyphomicrobiales bacterium | reverse complement strand
GTCAGATTTAGACGTCATTTTTTGTGGTTTACCACACGGCAAAACACAAAAAATCGTAGCCTCATTACCAAAACACGTAAAAGTAATCGATCTAAGTGCCGATTTTAGACTACGCGACGTAAACGCTTATCATGAATGGTATGGGCACGAGCATTATGCACCAGAATTACAAAAAGATGCAGTCTATGGATTGTCTGAGCACTATCGTGAGGACATTAAAAATTCAAATTTAGTTGCCTGCCCAGGTTGCTACCCAACCGCTACTTTATTGATGCTTATCCCATTGTTAAAAGCAAAATTGTTAGATAAGAATAGCATCATAATTGACGCAAAATCTGGACTAACTGGCGCGGGTCGTGGTTTAAAACAAAGCACATTATTTGCCGAAGCAGGCGAGGGAATGAGCGTATACGGTATTGCGGGCCATCGTCATGCTCCGGAAATTGAGCAAGAACTCCCCGTCGCTTTAGAGGATGATGTCATGGTAAGCTTCACACCGCATTTAATCCCGATAAGTAGGGGCGAATTTATTTCTATCTATGCTGGTCTTGCTGATGGCGCAACCGTCGAAGATATTAGAAGCGTATTAAACGAAACCTATCAAGATGAGCCATTCGTTAGATTATTGGAGCAAGGCGCGGGTATTGGCACACAATATGTTCGTGGTTCAAACCATTGTTTATTATCTGCAAATAAAGATCGTATAGATGGTAGAGTTATCTTATTCTCAACAATAGATAACCTAGTTAAAGGGTCAAGCGGTCAAGCCATTCAAAATATGAATATTATGTTTGGTTTTGAAGAAACTTTGGGCTTAACACAACAACCAATGTTCCCGTAAAGGCATGTGTGGGGGCATAAACGCCCCCATAATTACTCTGTTAATTGTGCTTCATTCCAAAGCAAATCCATTTCATCCAAAGTTAAAAGGTCAATAGATTTTCCTTTTAACTTAGATGTATCTTCAATATAATTAAATCTACGAATAAATTTCTTGTTAGTATTTTGCAAAGCCAAATCACAGTCTAACCCAAGATGGCGACCATAATTAATTAGACTAAATAATAAATCTCCAAATTCTTCTTGCTGATTTTGTTTATTATCATTTTCAATTTCAACATAGAACTCGTTTAGCTCTTCGCTTATTTTTTCTTTCACGGCTTTAATATTTGGCCAATCAAAACCAAGAGTCGCAGCTTTTGCTTGTAGTTTCTGGGCATGCTTAACAGCAGGAAAATAAGGTATTTCATCCAATATATATGGGTTGGTATTCACCTTTTGAGCTTTTTCAGTATCTTTTATCCGCTGCCACAAACCATCAGTAAGTGGTACAACTTCACCATTTTTATCTGCAAATACATGGGGGTGACGCCTCACCATTTTATCGCAAATATTCCAAATAACTTTATCAAAATCAAACAAACCCTTCTCAGCCGCAATTTGCGCATGAAAAACAGGCTGCAATAACAAGTCGCCTAATTCTTCGGCAAGTTCGTTATAATCTTGCTTATGAATGGCATCAATTACTTCATAAGCTTCTTCAACCGTATAATCACTAATGCTTTCAAATGTTTGCACAACATCCCACGCACAGCCAGTCTCAGGGTCACGTAATTCCCGCATAATTTCCAACAAACCATCCATGTTATATATTTCTGGCGGTCTGGGGTGTGGCTTAGGCATATTTATGCCTTCATTTCGAGGTTAGTCACCTTATAGCCAGCTAATTTAATAGCTGTAATTATTTCGCTTGCGTGTTGAGCATCTCTAGTTTCAAGCGTAAGGTCAAGTAAAGCACCCTTAGCAGGCACATCTAGAAACGAGCGTTTATGAGATACATCCAATATATTTGCGCCCATATCACCCGTTAGTGTAGAAATTTCGGCCAATACACCAGGTTTGTCAAATACCTCAACCCGTAAATTAATAATTCGGTTAGAGCGTTCAAGTTCGCGGAACAAAATTGATGCTAAAATACGGCTGTCAATGTTCCCGCCAGATATAACAATCCCAACATTTTTATCTTTAAAACGTTGTTTTTGTTGCATAACCGCAGCAAGTCCAACAGCGCCAGCACCCTCAGCAACATTCTTCAAATTGATAATAAGTTGGTTAACCGCTTGTTCTATTTCATCTTCTTCAACTACAATAATACTAGAAACATGTTCCCGTACAATATCAACGGTGCGTTTTACCACATTTTTAACAGCGATACCCTCCGCCAAAGTATGTCCATGGCAATCCACAATAATACCGTTTAACGCGTTGCGCATAGTCGGGTAAATACCAGGCTCAACACCAATAATTTCAATGTCAGGCTTCATCGCCTTTGCCGCGACAGCAATACCAGCAATTAAACCACCACCCCCAACAGGTACGACGATAGTGTCCAAATTGGGTACATCTTCCAACATTTCTATGGCAATGGTACCTTGCCCAGCAATTACTTTGTCATCATCAAATGGGTGAACCAAAGTCAATCTTTCTTTTTCCATCAGCTCATTGGTTGCCACTTCGCACTCAACCAGCGTTTCGCCCCGCAAAACAACGCGAGCACCATAAGCTTCAGATTGTTCAACCTTAATAAAGGGGGTCGTTGTCGGCATTACAATCGTCGCTTTAATACCCATCCGTTCAGAATGATAAGCAACCGCTTGTGCATGATTGCCAGCACTAAGTGCGATAATCCCAGCATCTCTCTCTTCTTGGGTAAGGCTTACTAATTTTACAAATGCACCCCGAGATTTAAAACTGTTTGTGCGCTGTAAATTTTCATACTTAATGTAAATATTAGCCCCAGTTTGGCTAGACAGCCGCCTAGAAAACATAAACGGAGTTCTCACCAATGATGAGTCGTCAACCAAAATTTTGGCTTGTTTTATATCTTCAAAAGTAACAGTCATTATTTTCACCTAACAATATCAAATTGGCTTCATAAGATACTAGTTTTTATTAAATTGCAACTAACTATACACGCCTCACTCCAAGACCCGAAAGTCTTGATGTGATATTATACGGAAATTATCTGTAACTTGATCTCGG
>JABSRY010000430.1 GCA_013214985.1 Hyphomicrobiales bacterium | reverse complement strand
CTGTTAAAGCAACTATATTTTCTCAATTTCTCCATGAGATGTACTACATAACTTATGGTTTTGCAATACTTCTATAATACGACAATCACTCATATCCCCATGTTGTGTAGAATCGATCATGCGTTTTAGCTCTTTTTGCAAGCTCTTCAGGCGTCGCAAACGGCTGTTAACTCGCTCTAAATGGCGTTTTGCAATGCTGTCCACCTGCTCACACGAACAATCCCCCTCCCCCGACAAAAGTATAAGTTCTCTAATATCATCCAATGAAAAACCCATTTCGCGCCCGTGCCTAATAAATAGCAGCTTATTAAGCGCGGGTTTATAGTATCGCCGCTGCCCGCCTTCGGTACGGATAGGCTCATCAAGCAATTTTTTCTGCTCATAATAACGAATGGTTTGCACCTTCGTTTGGGCAAGTTTTGCCAATTGCCCAATGGTAAATTCATCAATAGTCATAAATTAAATATGTCCATTTACAGCTATATTGCAAGTCAAATTAGACATTAATATTTAATGCACATTAATTTTAAAATATCACTTGAAGCTACAGCGACTAGAGCATTTACAATCAGCATAATCAATAAAACAACAAAATAAAGGTAAGTAATATGAGTGCAAGATGTGGACATGATGTGGTGTTTGACGGCACAGGCACCGCATATAAACGTACAATTTGGTTGGTAATTTTTCTAAATGCAGGCATGTTTGTGGTCGAAATTTGGGGCGGGCAAATGGCAAATTCATTAGCCCTTTTTGCCGATGCGATGGATTTTTTAGCCGACGCTGCAACCTATGGCATATCCATGTTGGTTATCGGCATGCCACTTATAGTGCGTGCCAGAACAGCCCTATTTAAAGGCGCAAGCCTAACCTTAATGGGGCTATTCGTATTAGGCTCAACATTTTATAATTTGTTCATTCTTGACGTACCAGAGTTTACCACAATGGGTATCATTGGTTTACTCGCTCTAATCGCAAATTTAGCCAGTGTTGCTATTCTTTATCGGTTTAAAGATGGCGATAGTAACATTCGCAGCGTCTGGCTATGCTCGCGCAATGACGCAATCGGCAATATATTGGTAATGTTCGCCGCCGGCGCGGTCTATTACACCAATAGCGCCTTGCCCGATTTAATTGTAGCGGGTTTAATGTCTAGCTTATTCCTATCCAGCTCCTATAAAATCATCACCCAAGCCCGCGCCGAGCTTAAATCGGGTCAAGCGGTCAATAGCGCCTGTTGCACGCAAGAGCATGATAAATAAATAGACCAAGTTTATGCCGATTTTAATGCAGTAACTTCAATTTCAACTTTCATGTTATCTGTTACTAAATCGGCAATAACCATCATTGCGGCAGGCCTTATATCACCAAAATATTCACCAAATATGTTAAAAGCTTCGTCTACATATTTTTTGTCAGTCACTACATAATTCACTCGAACCACATCCGCCAAGCTTGCATCAGCTTGTTTCAAACTATCACTAATGGTTTTAAAACAATTATGAATTTGCTCCGCAAGGCTTTGTGGCATGACCATAGTTTCATAATTAAAACCCGTGGTACCAGATACAAATACCCAGTCTCCCTGTGCAACCGCGCGGCTATAGCCTGCTTGTTTTTCCATCGGCGAGCCTGTGCTAATTAGCTTTCTCATATTAATCCCCTAATATACATTGTTTTTATACGTTTTTTGTATCACACTTAAAAAACCGAGTTAAGTATAAATTTTATATCAGGGCGCATAATATGAACGAATTTTTAAACCATTTACCCATTATTCTAATTGCATATTTGGCATTCACTTTAGCGCTTATTAGCCCTGGGCCTAATGTCCTCGCCATCATGGCAACGTCGATGGATCTCGGCCGAAAACAAGCATTATCAATGGCATCAGGCGTAGCGCTTGGCACTTTTATCATCGGTGCATTGTCCGCTTTGGGGCTAGCCTCTCTGCTCGCTCTTTACGCAAATGCCATTTATGTCATAAAAATCATCGGTGCAGTTTATCTAGCATGGCTAGCCTTCAAAGCCTTTAAATCGGCTCTATCCAAGCAAGATATGTCGTTAGCTGGCAAGGCAAAACTAGCAAGTTCCAACTCCAAATATTTTTTCAGTGGGCTAATTGTGCAGGTCACCAACCCAAAAAGCATTATGGCATGGGTGGCAATTCTGTCTATTGGGCTAAACGTCCAAACACCCAATTGGGTTATAGCTACCATTGTAATTGGTACGGCTTTTATTTCACTGGGCATAAACTCATCTTACGCCTTACTATTTTCTAGCAATTTTATGGTAAAACTATACGCCAAAGCCCGCCGCAGCATACAAACCGCATTCGGCATATTCTTTAGCTTCGCTGCATTAAAACTATTCACCAGCAAAATCTAGCACCTGCCCTAGATTTAATATCCGCTAACACAGTTGTTTGTTGACCCAGTGTTGACGGCATACCGAAACATAACTCTCTTCGCCGCCAATTTGCACTTGCTCACCTTCACTAACAGGTATGCCATTGTTGTCTAAGCGCAATACCATGGTGGCTTTTCGCCCACACCAGCAAATGGTTTTAATTTCACGCAAATTATCTGCTATTGCCATTAATGTTTTGCTACCGGCAAATAGCTTGCCCTGAAAATCATTCCGCAAGCCAAAACACATAACTGGCAAATTTAACCGATCAACCACTTCGGCCAATTGCCAAACTTGTATTTCACTTAAAAACTGCGCTTCATCTATCAACACACAGGCAATTTTATCCGCATCAATTTTGACTTTAATGTCATCAAACATATTGGTATCAGCATCAAATGTTTGGGCGTCAGCCTCAAGCCCAATACGCGAGGTTATCTTGCCAGTGCCCGCTCTGTCATCAAAGGCCGCGGTATAAATAATAACCTCCATACCGCGCTCTCGGTAGTTATATGCAGCTTGTAATAATGTAGTAGATTTACCCGCATTCATTGTCGAATATACTCTGAGTCTTTGAAACTCCGAATATTGTGTTGACGTTTTGATTTAAATAGATTCTCTATTGATTATGATA
>JABSRY010000043.1 GCA_013214985.1 Hyphomicrobiales bacterium | reverse complement strand
AACGACGACAACAATGTACCACTGAAGAACTTTTTGGGGTGGGCAAATTTGAATCAAATTAAAGGCGTCAGGCTATAGAAGTCTCATCATTCACCCAGCTTCAACAACCCATGCACAATTGAACGAGGAACAACGTATTGCATCTGGTGCTGGGTCGGGTACTATTCGTTTGTCAGTTGGCATTGAGAATATAGAAGATATCATTGAGGATTTAGCTGTAAATTTAGCGGCTCTATAAAAATTATTAAAACTTTGAAGATAGCAACTATAATGGTTGCTATCTTTTAAAATTATTCCTACGCCTTGAGCATTTTTAATGTATTACTATCAACATCATGTAATTATAAAGTATTAGTGAAAACATAATGGAAATTAAAATGCCACAAACAATATATTTAAAAGACTATAAACCAAGTAATTATTTGATTACACATACTGATTTAGATTTTAACCTGAATGAAACAAAGACCCAAACAACCGCAGTTTTGGATATAATCGGAAATGTCAATAATGACGATCACTGCGCGTTGATTCTCAATGGTGAAGGGCTAAAATTACTGTCTATCAATATAGACGGTACCGAGCTTACAACAGAAGACTATAGCTATGAAAAAGACCTTCTGACCATCTTTACACCTCCAAATAGACCATTTAAATTAACAACGATTGCAGAAACAAACCCAAAAGCTAACACGAGCCTTTCGGGTTTATATTTAACCCATGATGTTTATTGCACGCAATGCGAAGCCGAGGGTTTTAGAAAGATAACGTTCTATTTAGACAGGCCAGATGTGCTTTCTACCTACAAAGTGCGGGTAGAAGCCAATAAAATAAAAAGCCCAATTTTATTGTCGAATGGTAATTTATTAGAGGAAGAAAATGTTGAAGGGGATGACAATAGACATTTTGCAATTTGGCATGACCCACACCCAAAACCGAGTTACTTATTTGCACTAGTAGCAGGTGATTTGGGTTCACTAAGCGATGCATATATCGCAGCAGATGGGCGAGAGGTCGCATTAAATATTTATGTAGAACCAGGCAAGGAAAATGACGCCGTATATGCTATGGGAGCGCTTAAAAGGTCGTTTAAATGGGATGAAGATAAATTTGGAAGAATTTATGACCTAGACATATTCAATATTGTTGCCGTTTCGCATTTTAATATGGGTGCGATGGAAAATAAGGGACTAAATATATTTAATGATAAATATATATTAGCAAATTATAAAACAGCAACCGACAGAGATTTTGAACTGATAGAATCGATAATTGGGCATGAATATTTTCACAATTGGACAGGCAATAGAATAACGTGTCGTGATTGGTTTCAACTCTGTTTGAAAGAGGGACTAACTGTATTTAGAGATGCCGAGTTTACCTCGGATTTGCGTTCTAGACCCGTCAAACGTGTTGATGATGTTAAGATTTTAAGGGTGATGCAATTCGCTGAAGATGCTGGCCCATTGGCGCATCCATGTCGGCCAGAATCGTTTATCGAGATAAACAATTTTTATACGGCAACAGTTTATCGTAAAGGCGCTGAGGTTGTTCGGGCATTGCATAGTTTAGTGGGTGCCGATCATTTTAGGGCATCGATGGACTATTATTTTGATAATTTTGATGGTCAAGCGGCAACTGTAAAAGATTTCTTATATTGTTTTGAGCAAGTAACTGGCCGTGATTTATCCCAATTTGACCGTTGGTATTCTCAAGCTGGTACGCCGACACTAAAATACATCACCAAATATAACAGCGAAAAGCAAACCTATACTCTAACAATTGAGCAATCGAGTGATGAAACGCCCAACCAGCCTTTTAAACAAAATTATCATATGCCCATTAAGCTTGGCCTGTTAGATGCAAATGGTACAGATTTAGCATTAGTGCTAAATGGCGAAAAAGTTAAAAACTCAATGGTTGAGATTACCAATAAAAAGCATGAATTTATATTTGAGAACATTACCTCAAAACCGATTTTATCTTTTTTACGTGATTTCTCTGTACCCGTAAAGGTTGATGTTAAACAATCATTTGACGAATTATTATTTTTGATGGCAAACGATAGTGATTTGTTTAACAGGTGGCAAGCAGGCCAAACTGCTGCCATGAACTTGATTATAGAATTGCTTAAAACCGAAGTTGCCGATGATATATTGTTAGACAGTTGTTATGCAAAAGCAATTAATAAAAGTTTAAAAAATACAGGTTTGGAGGATGCGTTTAAAGGCCTGATACTGACCATGCCTTCTGTCGCGGAGATTGCATTATTCATTGGTGAAAATATAGACCATAACGCAATTTATAAAGCCAGAAAAAAACTAGTTGAGCATATTGCCTTGGTGAATGAACAAGACTTATTATCCATGTATCACGCCTATAATAAGGATCAATCGTTTGAACCAAATGCCCATGGTTCGGGCGTTAGGTCATTAAGAAACATAGTGTTGCAAAGCCTAGTGACAACAAATAACCCAGAATATAAGAAGTTGGCCATTAAGCATTATAAACTTGCGAATAATATGGTAGATTTAATGGGGTCTTTGTCTACTTTAAGTGGTATAGATGGCTTTGAAGTTGAGCCATATTTAGATGATTTCTATAATAGATTTAAAACTAACCATATTGTAATAGACAAGTGGTTTGGTATTCAGGCGAGTAATGTTGCCATAGATACGCTATCAAAAGTTAAAAAATTGACCGAACATAAAGATTTTACATTTGAAAAACCCAATAATGTTTATGCGCTAATCGGAGGTTTTGCAAATGGCAATCCTGTCAGCTTTAACGCGGCCGATGGCTCGGGCTATGAATTTATAGCAGATACGATAATCCAGCTAGATTCAATAAATTCACAAGTCGCTGCCCGTATGCTTACCCCCCTTAAAAGTTGGAAAAGCTTAGAGCCAGGCCGCAGGGCATTAGCAAAAAAAGCACTACAGAAAATTGTGAATGTTAATAACCTTTCTAATGATGTGTATGAATTAGCTACGAAATCTCTAGGCATATAAGCAGCTAAGGCAAGTCAAGTAAAATTGGTTAATGAATGGTAAATAAATATTATCATCGTTAACCGTTTTTTTACTAGACAAATCACCCCAAAATGACTCACAACTAATATATGATTCGGAGGTGCGGCACATTTTTGAATCTTGGATGTGGATCATAATCAGGAGGCTGAATTGAATCAGAGTCATCAAGGCGGGATTCAACCTAAGTATACACCATTAGGCCTGGGTATACAGTTGGAAGGTAAAGTAGACTTTTTTACAAATAGTGTATTTATTAAAAAATTAATTCCCATGTTATCGGTGGTTTTTATACTGATCGTGGTGTGGGGCGTATTTACCCAAGGGTATGGTAAATATTCAGATATAAAGAAAATCGAACAACATCGAATTTCTTTATTGGTTAATATAATTGCAAATAACTTGTCAGCAAAACAAGATATTGATGTGAAAAATTCGATATTACCTGTTGCGCCTTCAATTTTGGATTTAGAAGCAAGTTTCCCCAAACATACAAATCCAAATTCTCAGACTATTATCGTTGTCGACGAAAACGGCATCATATCCGCCTCCACACCCGAAACAGTGGGCTATATTGGGCGCGATTTTAATCAAATAGTTAAAGGCGCAAAAATTCTATCAATTGGCGATGATTCGGTTTATTTAACCGCCATTCAACTTAACAATGCAATCAACGTATTTGCCCAACAATTTGAAATTACAGAACATAAGCTAACAATTGTTGCTTTTCAAAAAGCCAGTTATATCGAAGAATTATGGTGGTTTGAAATTGGAACAAGTCTATCTTTGGCAATATTAGCAACATTTGTGCTCATATTAATGACAGTTGGCTTCATGTTGCAAATGGCGCATTCAAACCGTGCCGAAGAAATTATCATCGCGACAGGTGACCACTTAAATCGCACCTTAGATAGAGGGCGTTCTGGTCTTTGGGATTGGGATATTGCACGTGGGCATATATTTTGGTCTTCTTCAATGTTTGAAATATTGGGTCTAAAAAAATACCGCCATGTTTTGTCTTTTGGTGAAATTAAATCTATTCTGCACGATGAAGATAGAGAAATTATTAATGAGCTTAATAGGCTTATAGAAACAGGCGGCAAGGTTTTTGATCGCGAATTTAGAATGCTGCATGCTAATGGAAATTGGGTATGGCTGCATATACGCGGCGAAATTGTTGCGGGTGAATATGAGGGTACCATACGCCTTGTTGGTGTTGCATCTGATGTAACGGAACATAAAGCAATTGAAGAGCGCTCCACCCTTGCGGACACGCGTTTAAGGCAAGCTATAGAAAATATTTCTGAAGGCTTTGTAATGTGGGATAATGATCGCCGAATGGTGATGTGTAACAAAAAATTCCAAGAATTTTTCAAACTTTCAAACGAAGCAATCATTAAGGGTACACATCAGGATAAAGTTTTTGCTGCAGGGCAAAATATCATAACCAAAAACACAATTCATTTAGATGATTATACAGATGTAGATCACAGTGCATTTGAATATTTGCTAGAAGATGGCCGTTGGTTACATGTCTCTGAACGTCAAACAAGCAACGGACTAATTGTTAGTGTTGGTACTGATATTTCACACATTAAACGTCATGAAACCAAATTGGTCGAAAGTGAAAAAGAACTTATCAAAACCGTTCAGGATCTAGAACTTACTAAAGACCTGCTAGAGACTCAAAAACAAGAATTAATCAACAAACAAAGACAATTAGAAATTTTTGCAAATAAAGCAAATAGCGCAAACCGTGCAAAAACAGATTTTCTTGCAAATATGAGCCATGAATTACGCACACCATTAAATGCCATCATTGGATTTTCCGAACTTATTAAAAGTCAAACTTTTGGCGAGATTAACGAGCAACGTTATGTCGAATATGCGGGCGATATTCATAAAAGTGGTGCACATTTATTACTTGTAATTAATGATATTCTTGATATGTCAAAAATTGAATCAGGCAACATGCAACTTGAATTGCAAAAAGTAGAATTAGAAGAAGTTACTGCAAGTTGTATGCGGTTAATATCACCACGCGCTAGCGAGCAAAAAGTCGAACTAGACTTAGATATTAAAGATGGCCTCTATATCAATGCCGATAAGCGCGCATTAAAACGCATATTGTTAAATCTACTGTCAAACGCAGTCAAATTTACCAATGAAGGTGGGCACATTACTCTAAGCGCCGAATGTACAGAAAATGGTATTAAAATCGACATTACAGATAATGGTATCGGTATGAATGCAGAGGCATTATCTAACATAGGTAAACCTTTCGCACATGCTGGCAGCTCGCTAACAAAAAATTATGAGGGTGCAGGAATTGGTCTTTTTATCTCCAAATCATTAACAGAAATGCATGGCGGTTCACTAAGCGTAACAAGTGAAGAAGGAGTAGGCACATTAGTTTCTTTAAACCTTCCAGAATATAAAAAAATAAAGGCAATAGGCTAAATATTTTGAATAATATATCAAGAGTGCGTCAATGTTTTATTGGCGCATTTTTTTTTGTTTAGAATTGTTACAATTAATAATCATTATTAATAACTTGCATTTCATTTAATCTCCCTGTAATTACATCACTCAACTAATTTGTTTAATGCCATTTTGGCTTGGGGTGGTGTTATGTGGAGAACGATACATTCTTTTATAGGTCTGGTTGCGGGTGTTCTATTAGTGCTAACCGCATTGTCGGGCGGCTTTTTGGCAACAGAAGTAATACTTAAAAGTACCAGTCCATTTGTTCAAAATGTCAATGGTCTAACAACCGCAGATGGGCTAAAAACCTTAATGAGTAACTATCGCGAGGTAGAGAAATTAACACAAAAACCCAATGGTAGTTTCCTACTAACCCATAGAATTCAAAATAAAGCCTATAAAATTTATGTAGATTTGCATACGGCTGAGCGGTTGGATAAAGAGCGTAAGTCAGAATTTTACGCGTGGATGCGTGGTTTGCACAGATCATTGTTTATGGAACGATTGGGTCGAGCAATAGTTGGGTTTGCGGCGTTAATAATGTCGATATTATGTATTTCAGGAACGCTATTAATTATCAGACGACAAGGCGGAATTGTTGCATTCTTTAGCAAAGTTCGTGGCCATTGGTCAGAAAAATTGCATACTATTTTTGGTAGATTATCGCTAATTCCACTTATAATAATTGGCATCACGGGTTTGTATATGTCACTTGTAACATTTCATTTTTTACCATCGGGCAGTGGCCCGCAATTTCCTGAAACTCTTAAAGAATTGCCGCCTGTACCCGCCTACAAATTACAGGCCTTTAAACAAATACCACTCGGCGACATTAAAGAAATTTCGTTTCCAATTCCTGGAGATTGGTTTGATGTGTACACGGTCAAAACAAAAACGGGTTATATATTTATCGACCAATTTACGGGCGAAATTATCACCAAACCTAGTTTCAGTATTTCACAACAAATATTTGATTGGGTAATGTTTTTACACACCGCGGAAGGGAGTTATATTTGGGCAAGTGTTTTAGTAGTAGTTAGCCTGTCCGTCCCAATATTTATGATCACAGGCACCGTGGTTTGGTGGCGTAGAAGCAGGGCAGGGGTAGGGCGCATGAAACAAAATGTAGCCGCACATTTAGCCGAGATGGTGATTTTAGTCGGTTCAGAATCAGGCTCAACCTGGGGTTTTGCAAAAAATTTACATCAGAACCTAACAAATAGTGGCGTTAAAGTGCATATCAATCAGATGAATAAAGTGAGGCAATACCCAAAAGCCAAGCATTTATATCTATTTATGGCAACGTATGGCGATGGTGATGCCCCCCAGAATGCAAATAAATTTTTACGTAGAATACAACATTTGTTAACCGCATCAAAATATGCAAAATTACAAAAATGGTCATATTCGATATTAGCATTTGGCGATAAGGCTTTTCCAAAATATTGTGCGTTTGCACATGAGGCAGATGCATTATTAATGCGGTTAGAACGAAATAAGAAAATTGAAACCATCGAGGTTAATAGAAAATCTTCTCAAACATTCGCCCATTGGGCAAAGCTAATGGTTGAAGCGTTAAAGCCAGACTATGCTATAAATGGAGACTTCAATTACACACCGCCAAGGCCTAAAACAAAGACTTTGATATTACGTAGTAGAACAGATTATGGCATAGCTGTTAACGCCCCAACCACCGTGTTTAAATTTAGTAATACAAGAAATAAAGTAGGCAAGCATGTGGCAGGAGATCTTGTTGGCATTGTTCCACCGAATGATAATATTGCTAGGCTTTATTCTATCGGTTCTAATTCTACCGATAACAAATTAGAAATTTGCGTTAAAAAGCTTGAAGGCGGTTTATGTTCCACATTTTTGCACAATATGAAAATTGGAGAAACAATAGACATGTATCTAATAAAAAACGAAGATTTTCATATACCCAAAAATAATAAGCCTATTGCATTAATTGGTGCAGGTACAGGCATTGCCCCATTTATCGGCATGATTAGAAATAATTCAAAAAAATCGCCCATTACGCTTTATTGGGGTGGACGAGATCCTAAATCAGATTTTCTGTATGAAAGTGAAATTAAAGAATGGCTTGATGATGGACGTCTTACAAAATTTTGCCCCGCATTTTCTCGCGTAAAACATAAACAATATGTACAAGATGTTGTTGAGTTTAACGCGAGCCAAATCGCAACAGATTTAAAAATGGGCGGCACGGTAATGGTTTGTGGCGGCTCAGCCATGGCAAGCGCGGTGCGCGGTGTATTAGAACCGTGGTTTAACGATAATAATATCAACCTAGATATTTTAAAAAAGAAACAACTATATTTAGAAGATATTTACTAGTTTAGAATTATTGAAAGTAATAATCATTATTAACTATTGCATTTGATTTATAACAAGAGTATGACTCTGCTTGTTGAGCTATTTCCCCACATTAGGCTTTAAATTGGTAAGGAAAACTAATGACTAAATCAAAAAATCACTCGGTTTCGAGTGTGGGTAAATTATTTATAACCGCGGCCGTAGCAACCGCTTCTTTTGGCGTTATGACAAGCACAGCAAATGCTAAAGAAGTAACCACAATGGTTCAGTTAATCAATTATAAGGGCGATAAAGCATATTTCGCTATGTATTTAGTAAACCCAAAAGGCCGCTATGAAAAAACATTATGGGTATCTGGTACAGAGAAGCGCTGGTATGAAGAAGGTCTACCGCGTTGGTGGAAATATAAGTCCCGTGCCGAAGAAAATGTAGATGGTGTAACTGGCGCCTCAACAAGTAACGGCGATCGTCTTATTGTAAAAATAGAAATTGATGATAATAAAATTGATTCAGGCTACAGAATTCGGGTTGCAACATCCGTAGAAGATATTGCAAACACCCCAAGCGATGCGGAATTTGAACTAACCACAGACAATATTCGTAAGAAATTAACGGGTAATACCTACGTGCGATATGTGCGTTATAAATTCTAGCCCAGTCACAAAAATTAGTAGTAAATAAATTAAAATATGGAGATGGTAATGAATAAATTATCAAAAATCCTAGGTTCTGCAATATTAGTTGCAAGCCTAATGAGCAACACTGCATTCGCGTTTGAGGGTGCAAAAACAGAGATAACTAAAAAAAGCTTTTACCAAACAAACACAAAATTAATCGATATTGAACTCAAAAAAGGCATGATAGCCGGCGAATTGGACGAAGCATTATATTTGGCTATCAGATATGGCCGTGATCCAGAAATTATTGATTATCTGTTAAAAAAAGGTGCAAATGTTAATGGCAAAAACGCCCATCACCTAAAGCATATCTTTAATGCCGCCTATTATGGCACATTTGAGCAATTAAAAGCATTTCTTAAACATGAACCCGATATCACAGTGCTTGACGACAGCAAAAGAACTGCTTTTTTACGGGCTTTTTATGGTCAACAAGATTTGCGCGCCATTAGGCTGATGATAAAACATGGGTTCAAGATTGACGCTAAAGATTTGTCGGGCACAAATGCTATTTACACCGCATCTTATAGAAATTCGTTGGAAGTCGTAAAGTTTTTGGTAGAACAAGGTCTTGATCCTAAGTCAATGTCACAATTATCTGGTGAAAACACAATTTTCAGGGCAACAAACGGTCCCAATGCTGTTGAAATTATTAAGTATTTACAAGGTCTTGGCGTAGACCACAAACTTGTAAGCTATAAAGATCAAAATATCGTCACCTATATGTCCGAACGTTCGAGACGTTCAAAACACATTGATTTATTCAAAACTTTTGTTGCTGAAGGCATTTCACAACATGATAAAGATGAAAATGGCCGTGACGCGCTGCTAATTGCTGCATATAGAAATGATGATTTAAGTTTTATCAAATATTTAGTAGAAACTGGCAGTGATATTAATGCAGTAGATAAAAGTGATCGTAATGCACTAAATATTGCGTCTTACCGAAATAAAGAAAAAGTTGTAAAATATTTTATTGAAGCGGGTTTAGATGTAAATACCAGCGATGTTGACGGAAAAACATCCTTATTATGGTCTGCGACCCGTAACAACGGTAGCGTCAAAGTTATTGAAGCCTTATTAGCAGCGGGCGCAGATGCAACTGCTCGAGATAAAGATGGCAATAACGCCATTATGCTAGTGGTTAGCCGCGATGTGAGCAGTAAAACCGAAAAAGGCAGTGTGAAAGAAATTCTCAAAATCTTAGTTGCGGCGGGTGATGATTTAAACATGGTGAATGTAAAAGGCGAAACAGCGCTTATTAAAGCGGCTCAATTTGGCCATCATTTAGATACATTACAATATCTTGTAGAAAATGGTCAGGATGTTAATGCTGCCAACTCATATAAACTAACACCGCTTATGTATGCCGCAATGAAAGCGTCTAACGTAGAGGTACTGGAATATCTGTTGTCAAAAGGTGCTAAAACAGACCCGGTTGATGATTTTGGCGACGCAGCAATTGATCTAGTAAAAGAGAATGAATTATTAAAAAACACAAATGCAGTAGAATTAATAGAAAAAGCTGCAAAAATGTAATAATAATGAATAAGCAACTCAATTAAGTTGCCCAACATAACAACCGCAACAAGTAGTTTTTAACTAAGCGACTTGTTGCTCCAATATTTAAAAGAAATTACTTTATGAAATACAAATATGACTTTAATCGAAAAATTCGTTTTGAACCGGCGGTAAGATATAAAATCGGTACATCCAGACGCAAACACATGATGGTAACCCTGCGTGGCCTGACTATGGGTGGACAATATAAGGTAAAAGCAATAGTGACGGTGGGTACTAACCTAAATAGCTTGAACGACAATATTCAAAAAACTTTAGATATTGTAGAAAATCAGATGACTATATTTGATAAAGAATCGGTGCTGATGGAATTTAATAACCACCCAATTAATAGTTGGTTCAGTCTGCCGCCAGAAACGGCAGATAATTTTGAACTGGCGCTAGAAATCGGTGCGCTAACGGATGGTGCATTAGATATTACAGTAGGGCCATTAATAGAGTTATGGGGTTTTGGCGTAGATCAGAAAAACAGAACAGTGCCAAGTGAAGAA
>JABSRY010000429.1 GCA_013214985.1 Hyphomicrobiales bacterium | reverse complement strand
TCCTAAATCAGAAAACGGAAGTTAGAATTGGCACCTACATTTTAAACAAAATGACAGAACTGGGTAGGCCAATGTTCAAGGTTATCGCTTGAGCTGATTCAACGGGTAAGGGAAAACTCAACCTACCGGCATATCCATGCAACAACGCCGTTATATGGCGTCCGAAACTAGATTTTCAATTAAAAAAACTTAACTATTATTGTTAGGAATATTTTTTATAGATTTTAACCCATTAATGAAAAGATGTATGAAGTGCTTGGCAATTTCGTCATAAGATTCGCTATCACTGGATTTGGTCCAATGCGGAACCCAGTTAAATGCTCCAAAAATAGCTGCAGTGGTCATTGCTGCATTGCATGGTGAAATTGAACCTTCAGCAATGCCTTCTTCAATTAACTCACGTGCAATTACATCAATTTTTTTTCTTTCTTGTCGAAGGAAATTTCTGCTTTCCTCAGAAAGGACATTGTTCTTAGACAATACCAAACAAGCGCCAAAGTCGGTAGAGAGAAGCTCCATATAGGCTTTAAAAAATTTCTCAATACGCTCTAATGCGGGTAAATCAGAAGATTTACTATCTTCTAAAGCGTCATTCATAAATTTTAAAGCAAAGCGATTACATTCAAATAGTATTTCGTCTTTGCTCTTTATATAATAATACAAAGTACGTTTAGATACTTTTAGACGCCCCGCTATATCGTCCAAAGAAGTACGATCATAGCCAAATTCATTAAACAGTTTTGCAGCTGCTCTTAACACCGCCATACGCTTAATCTGACGCTGTTCATCCCTGCTTTGAATGTTCTCGGTCCAATTCGAAGTGTCCATATTAGCTCATTTCTATAGCAAAATAAAAGTAAAACACATGATGTATTTTAGCCATGATTACACAAAATTTCAAAATTAGGAAATAATATATTAAATCGATTCGGTTGACATAAACTAAGAAGGGGATTATATAACCAATGAGTGTAATTATGGAGAAATAAATGAAACTAGACCCAACAATAAGTGCAGTTGTAACAGGTGGAGCTTCTGGGCTTGGGGAAGCGACTGCGCGCCATTTAGCTTCTTTTGGAGTGCGTGTAGCAATCTTTGATCTTGATGAAAAACTCGGCTTAACTTTAGCAAAAGATATAAATGGAGTTTTTTGTAGAGTTGATGTCACTTCGGATAAGGAAGTAGATGCTGCTTTTTTCAAAGCCAGACAAGCTCATGGTCAGGAACGTATTCTTGTTAATTGTGCAGGTATTGCAAGTGCTCAAAAAACGGCAGGTCGTGATAGAAAAACTGGTGAATTAAAACATTTTCCATTAAGCGCTTTTAACAATGTTTTGCAAATCAACTTGGTTGGAACCTTCCGTTGTATCGCAAAATCTGCGATGGGTATGATATCATTAGAAACTCTTAGCAATGGTGAAAAAGGTGCTATCGTTAACACTGCATCTGTTGCCGCTCAAGATGGTCAAGTGGGGCAAGTAGCTTATTCAGCTTCAAAAGCAGGAATTGTCGGTATGACTTTACCTATTGCGCGTGACTTGATGAACGAGGGGATTCGGGTAAATACTATTTTGCCAGGTATTTTTGAAACGCCAATGCTAATGACCGTTTCTGAAGAATTTAGAGATTCTTTAGGTAAATCTGTGCCATTCCCGAAGCGTTTAGGTCAACCATCTGAGTACGCTGAATTAGCAGCTATGATGATTACCAATGGTTATATTAATGGTGAGAGTGTGCGTTTGGATGGTGCAATTAGAATGGCACCGAGATAAGCAGATTTAATGTGTTATCTGAGCATTCAAATTTTGTTTTTAAAAATTAACTTGAAGATATAAAAACTAAATTGTTGATAGAAAAAGAGGAAGCCAATTTCATAATTGGCTTCCTCTTTTTCAATAATAATTTTTATAATTCCAAAGTCAAAATTCATTTAGGCCAAACAAAGATTGTTGGCGGTGATAGTTTTTATCTGAACTACAATAAAAAAGCACGGATTAGTGTTGAGTAAAGCTAATTATTCACCATAGTATATTCTCACTCCACATTTTATTCAGTTGATTCATAAATTGCCTCAATTTAGTTGTTTTCCTAGGTTAAAGGCGAAAAAATTGTGATCTTAACTGAGGTAATTCTTGGCTCATATAGGCTTCAAAGCAAGATATTTTAAAAGCATTAATTTTATCATTAAAAAATTATCAAATGGTACCTGAAAATTGGTGAAATCTTCGTGAACTGGCTTGACTTTCATGCAACTTACTAAAAATGTATGCTTGTCCGACAAATGGGTTGTGTAATAATTCTACTTAACATCTGTCGCTAATATGGGGTATTGAAATGAACTTAAAATCTAATCCGACCTAAATTTCTTATGAGTATGAAAAAGTATCTGAAGCGTTAGGGGGACAAATTGCAACTAGATGCGGCTCTAAAGACGGTTTACCAAATTCACGAATGTCACACCAACGGGAAAAATTCTACCCACTGCATGTAAAACCACGGCTTTTACAGCATCGTTGGCATCAGCTTCATCAATACAGTTTATCAAGCCTTTTCTTACATCTGTACCCAACTCGCGTTCCTTGGCGGGGCGTCAACACTTGTGTTTTTTTATTTTAATTTTTGGGAGATTGAGCAGAATGAAAGCAGTTTTATGCACCGAGGTTGATCGCCGCCGCAAGCAATGATTTAAAATTAGCCGCGGCTAAAGCTGCGGGTGCCGATGAGTTGATTAATTATTCCGAAACTCCATTGCGTGACGCCATTAAAGCGCTAACTGGTGGCAAAGGCGTAGATGTGGTTTATGACCCTGTTGGCGGTGAAATGTTTGAACTGGCTTTGCGCTCGACTGCATGGCGGGGCAGGGTGTTGGTGGTGGGTTTTGCCTCGGGCGATATACCTAAAGTGCCAGTGAACTTAATGTTGCTTAAAGGTTGTGCGGTTGTTGGCGTGTTCTGGGGTGCATTTCGCGGTAAAGAATTGGCACTAGATAATGAGAATTTTGACCAAATGTTCAAATGGTATGCAGAATGTAATTTAAACCCACATATCA
>JABSRY010000428.1 GCA_013214985.1 Hyphomicrobiales bacterium | reverse complement strand
GTGTTCTTCCTCAAAAAATATGTTAAACAAATAAATGTTTCTCGCCTGCGGTGGGCTATTATGACATTCTTTATGGTTGCGGGGCGAAGGGCGGTGAAATATTTGGATAAAACATCTTTTCAGTTTGTGAAAATATTTTAGAACACACTGCTGGCTGGGTCGCGGACGCGGCAGGGGGCGGGGCCGAGGCAGGAATAACAAAAAATATCTGCGCCTCTATTTTGGGCGGCCAGCATAATGGCGAAGCTGCTATCGCCCGTAATATCGATCTCTTCAATAGGGTCCATTTGGACTGCAATTTTTAACGCCATTATGTTGCTTTCTTTATTTTTTGGTAAAATAAGCTATATTATTTTTTATAATAAGGGTTTTGGGTACATTATTTTTATCATCAAATTCACCAATTGAAAAATCAAATTTTTTGTTCAATTTAACTTCAAATGTACCCGTTCCATAGATAAATTGTTCAAAACTTTTGCTTTTGCCTTGCTCTATCGAGCCAACAAATAGCCGTTTGCTATCGCCTTGGCTTTTTGCATAAATACTAAGATGAATTGAATAAGGCTCTTTATTGATGATTTCGATTGATGCTTTTGCAAATTGCCCATTGATTAGAAACGCCCAGATATACAACATCGCAAAAACCACAACACTGGCGGTCATTACATAATATATATAGCGATAGTATTTTTCCATTTGCTGGTGCTCTTAAATTATTGCAGATATGAGGTTAAAATGCATCTTTTATATGGATGGGTTTTTGCCACAATGTCAAACCAATAAAGTCAAATCTTGCATTATATTCAGTCAAATTTTTATGTGCTAGCCAACATTCTGCGGTTTTTAAAATGCGCAATTTTTGCTTTTCTCCAAGGCTATAAGCCAGCTGACTTTTATCTTTTCGGTATTTGACTTCGCAAAAAATAATTATTTTTCTGCGCTTAAAAATGAGGTCTATTTCGCCTGCGGAACATTTATACCTTTGCTCTAATAATCGATAGCCTTTAAGCAGCATATAAATAATTGTAAAAAACTCGGCATAGCGGCCAACACGTTCATTTTTTTGCCGTCTAGTTTGCTCGGTCATTTTATTTCTAATGCCCGTTGATAAAGCGATTTTTTGGGCAAACCCAGTTGGTCTGCAACAAAGGTTGCCGCTTCTTTTACCCGCATTTTTTCTAATGCTTGGGTTAGGGCTGCATCAATTTCGGCTTGAGATCGCTCGCCTTGGCTGGTGGGCGGGCCAATCATCAAAACAATCTCGCCTTTAATGCGCACTCGTTGTTTGAATAGCTGATAAATTTCTGACGCGGGTAAGGTGATTACTTCTTCATATATTTTTGTTAGCTCACGCGCCACGGTTACTTGCCTATCGGGCAAAATTTCTGCAATGGTTTCTAAACTTGCCAACAGCCGTTTGGGTGACTCAAAAAAGATAAGTGTTGCATCGATGTTTTTAAGATCGTCAATGACCGATATTTTCTTCATCTTTTTGTTGGGTAGGAAACCTTCAAATAAAAACCGATTGGTTGCCAAGCCTGCCACACAAAGTGCGGTAATGGGCGCACTACAGCCTGGTATCGGAAAAAGCCGATAACCATGTGCGCGGCATTCGGTAATTAGCCGCAAACCTGGGTCGGATATTAATGGTGTACCTGCATCCGAAATTAGGGCAAGGCTTAGGCCTTCGGCTAATTTACTAAGGATATTGGGCATTTCTTCGGCTGAGTTATGCTCGTGATAGGCAAATAATTTGGTTTTAATACCATATGCCTGCAAAAGCCGCACTGAAATTCGTTTATCTTCACACCAGATATAGTCCACAGACGCTAATGTTTCTAGCGCTCTTAATGTAATGTCTTTTAGATTACCAAGCGGCGTTGCAACCACATAAAGACCATTGGGTAATTTTTGTTTATCGATATTTATTTGCACACAAGCCAACCCATACCCTTGCTAAAAGGTTTAAAACTAATTTCGGCTCATTATTGACATATTTTAACCATAAATAGCAATGAATAATATTAATGCATAAAATTGTAGATTAAAAAAATAAATAATCGCTATTTTATAGTTAAGTTTTATGATTAATTAAACTATAGTCATTAAAACTTAACGACATAATTTAGAGTCGGGGCAAATAATAATGAAAAAAAACAGTATTTTTAAAGTCAGTATTTTAGCTATTTTGGTAATCGGGTTAGCTTCCTGTACCACTGCACCAAATTTTGGTAGACCAGAACTTACCGACAAACCCCTAACACCCACCTCGACATTAACTAGCGATGTGCCAAACCGTTTAATAAGAGATGGTGCCATTAGGGTGGGTGCTGTGCTGCCTTTAAGTACGAAAGAAGGCAAGCTTATTAAAAATGCTTTAGAGCTTGCAGTTGGTAATAATAGCGGTGCAAAAATTATCTTATTTACCGAAAATAGCGGCGATAGCAGATCATCTGGTGCAGCAAGAAGTGCCGCCCGTAAGCTATTGGCTAAAGGTGTTGAAATTATCATTGGGCCTATTAGATCATCAAATGTTAGAGCAGTAGCCAACGAAGCACGTGCCTTTGGTGTGCCTGTTATTGCATTCTCGCAAGATATTAATGCAGCAGGCAATGGGGTTTATTTACAAACCATTTTACGTGAAGATGAAATAAGACGTGTGGTAAAACATTCTGCAGCACGCGGTTTTACTAAATTTGCTTCTTTAACCCCTAAAAACCCATTAGGCCGAATTGTGGCATCGACCTTTAAATCTTCTGCGAATAGATATGGCAGTTTAGTGGCATCGGCTACTTATTCGCCCTATTCTGCAAAATCTACCCAAGCGCAAAAAATTCAGTTTATTAAAGATATAAAACGGTTTGCCGCACAAGCGAACTCGGCTAAAGCCAATGCTATTTTATTGCCCGAAAGCCCTGCAGCAAACAGGCATATTGCCAAAGTTTTAAAAGGTGTTGGGTTTAAAAATACGGGTGTTAAATTCTTGGGCACAAGCTTATGGAGCAAGCCTGGTACAAGTGGCATTTCTATCCTATCGGGTGGTTGGTATGCAAATAC
>JABSRY010000427.1 GCA_013214985.1 Hyphomicrobiales bacterium | reverse complement strand
TAATGAATAAAACTACTGATAGACCTGCTGCTATAAGCACGATTTTGGTTGATGATGATAAAGTTAGAGTTACTAAATTTGACTTTGCCCCCGGTGCAGAAACGGGTTGGCATAAACATGGTATGGATTATATTGTAACACCCATTACAAAATGCCACATGTTGCTTGAAGAGGTTAACGGTAAGCAATGGGAAGTAAAAATTGAGGCAGGTGCTGCTTATAAGCGCGATTCGGGTATGGAACATAATGTCATCAATAACGGCAGCGAAATGATGTCATTTGTTGAAGTGGAATTAAAGGGAGAATAATATGAGTGCCGCTGGTGAAAATTTAAGAATAAATGGCGACCGCTTGTGGGATAGTATCCACGAATTGGCAGAAATTGGCCCTGGTATTGCTGGGGGTAATAATCGCCAGACTTTGACTGATGAAGACAGTGAAGGGCGACATTTATTCAAAAAATGGTGCGAGGCTGCGGGAATGACCATGGGGCTTGACCAAATGGGCAATATGTTTATGCAGCGCGAAGGCTCTGACCCTGATGCATCGCCAGTTTATATTGGTAGCCATTTAGACACCCAACCAACAGGTGGGCGGTATGACGGAATCCTCGGGGTTTTGGCAGGTTTAGAAGTGGTTAGAACGCTTAATGATTTAGACATAAAAACCAAGCACCCTATTGTTGTCACCAACTGGACAAATGAAGAAGGCACGCGTTACGCGCCTGCTATGTTATCATCGGGTGTTTTTGCTAAAATGCATACTCAGGAATGGGCGTATGATATTGAAGATGCCGAAGGTAAAAAATTTGGTGATGAGTTAAAGCGTATTGGGTGGCGCGGTGAAGAAGAAGTTGGCGCCAGAAAAATGCATGCCATGTTTGAATTGCATATTGAGCAGGGGCCTATATTAGAAGCCGAAAATAAAGATATTGGTGTTGTAACACATGGGCAAGGCTTATCGTGGACGCAGCTTACAATAACTGGTAAAGACAGCCATACAGGCTCGACCCCCATGCCGATGCGTAAAAATGCTGGGCTTGGAATGGCACGCATATTGGAGCTTGTTGATGAAATAGCTTGGTCGCATAAACCCAATGCAGTAGGTGCTGCTGGGCATATTGATGTTTACCCAAATAGCCGCAATGTTATTCCTGGTAAGGTTGTATTTACGGTCGATTTAAGGTCGCCAACTTTGGCAACTATTGAAGATATGGAAGCAAGGCTTGCGGTTGGTGCCAAAAAAATATGTGACGATATGGGCTTAGGGCTTGAGATGGAAAAAGTGGGTGGTTTTGACCCTGTAACTTTTGACGAAGGCTGTGTATCTGCCGTTAGAAACGCTGCTGAAAGGCTTGGATATTCGCATATGAATATCATTTCGGGTGCGGGGCATGATGCGTGTTGGATTAACCGTTTAGCACCGACTGCGATGATAATGTGCCCTTGTGTTGATGGCTTATCGCATAATGAAGCTGAAGATATTTCTAAAGAATGGTCAACAGCAGGCGCTGATGTATTATTTCATGCGGTGGTAGAAACCGCGCAAATCATTAAGTGATAATTATCTGAAATGCTTGAACGTATTTTAGATGTTGTTGGTTTTTGATTGTAAGGAGGGAAAATGAGTAAAGTTATTAAGAATGGGACAATTGTTACGGCTGATAGAACCTACAAAGCCGATATTTTAATAGAAAATGGCCTTATAACTGACATTGGCAAAAACCTTAAAGCCGATACAGTGCTTGATGCAACTGGTTGTTATGTGATGCCTGGCGGCATTGACCCGCACACCCATTTGGAAATGCCGTTTATGGGCACATATTCTTCTGACGATTTTGAAAGTGGGACGCGTGCAGCGCTTAGTGGCGGCACCACAATGGTGGTCGATTTTGCATTGCCAAACCCGCAACAATCTTTAACCGAAGCCCTTGACAGATGGCACAATAAATCGAGCCGCGCTAATTGTGATTATTCGTTTCATATGGCGATTACATGGTGGGGCGAGCAAGTTTTTGACGATATGAAAGAGATCGTTCAAAAGCATGGCATTAACACATTTAAACACTTTATGGCTTATAAAGGTGCATTGATGGTCGATGATGATGAAATGTATTCATCGTTTCAGCGTTGTGCCGCTTTAGGGGCGTTGCCGTTAGTGCATGCCGAAAATGGCGATATTGTAGCGCAAATGCAAGCCAAATTACTTGAAGAGGGCAATAATGGCCCTGAAGCACATGCTTATTCGCGCCCGCCTGAAGTTGAGGGCGAGGCAACTAACCGTGCTATTATGATTGCAAATATGGCGGGTGTACCGCTTTATGTGGTGCATACTTCTTGCGAGCAAAGCCATGAGGCAATTAGGCGTGCTAGGCAAAATGGCATGCGGGTTTATGGTGAACCGCTGATACAGCATCTAACATTAGATGAAAGCGAATATAAAAATGCCGATTGGGACCATGCAGCCCGCCGCGTAATGAGCCCACCGTTTAGAAATAAACAACATCAAGATAGTTTATGGGCAGGGTTGCAAGCTGGTAGTTTGCAGGTAGTGGCGACGGACCATTGTGCTTTTACAACCGAGCAAAAACGCTTTGGTTTGAATGATTTTACTCAGATACCAAATGGCACGGGCGGGCTTGAAGACCGAATGCCGATGTTATGGACTTATGGGGTTGAAACAGGCAGATTGACAATGAATGAATTTGTTAATGTTACATCGACCAATATTGCAAAAATATTAAATATGTACCCCAAAAAAGGGGCGATTCTTGTCGGATCTGATGCCGATATTGTAGTTTGGGACCCTAAATTATCTAAGACCATCTCGGCAAAAACTCAACAATCTAGCATTGATTATAATGTGTTTGAGGGTAAGGCCGTAACGGGCTTGCCGCGCTATACCTTGACCCGTGGGCAAGTGGCGATTGAAGAGGGCCGCATTTTGACGCAAGAAGGACAAGGCAAATTTGTCAAGCGTGAGCCTTTTCAGGCTGCAATAAGAATGAGCCTAGGGTTTTGACTGAACAGATTATTTTCTTAAAAGCAGAATAAAAGGATAT
>JABSRY010000426.1 GCA_013214985.1 Hyphomicrobiales bacterium | reverse complement strand
CATGTATGACACGCCGGCTATCACCAACGCGTGCTACCGGATCCTGCTGACGCCGATCGCGGGCCCGCTCAACATCCTGTTCGTGGTGCTGATCATCGGCGAAAGCCCCATAGAAGTGGCGCGAATTATGATATATGGCGCACTGGGCTTTGAAGAAGGCATTGGTTACACGCTTTATTATGCGACCAACTTTATATTTACTGGGCTTGCGGTTGCTGTGGCTTTTCATGCAGGCTTATTTAATATTGGCGGTGAAGGGCAGGTTTATCTTGGTGGCTTAGGCGCAGCATTTATATGTCTGTATTTCCCAAACCTTCATTGGGCAATTATTATTCCATTAGCAATTATTTCTAGCGCATTATTTGGAGCTGCATGGGCGTTCATACCCGCATATTTAAGGGCAAAACGTGGTAGTCACGAGGTGATCACGACTATCATGTTCAATATGATAGCAGCATCCCTAATCAGTTATATTCTTATTAATATACTCAACAGAGAATCAGGCTCTTCTTCTTCTTCAGCAAGCTATACAGCCAATACAAATATTCCAAAAATGCACGAATTTTTAGGTTGGTTTGGCATTAGTTTTGATACATCTCCACTCAACATCACGCTATTTTTGGCTTTATTATGTGCCTTTGGTGTTTGGGTGCTTATTTGGCGCACACGCTTTGGTTATGCCGTGCGTACCCAGGGGTTTAGCCCAACAGCAGCCAATTATGCGGGCATTTCAAGCTCTAATACAATCATTCTAATAATGATAATTTCGGGTGGTTTAGCGGGACTTATGGCGGTAAATGAAACCGTTGCTGTGGCCGAGAAGCTGATTGCTGGTTTTCCTGGTGGTTTTGGCTTTGTGGGTATAGCTGTTGCCTTAATGGGTCGTAATCACCCCATTGGCATTGTGCTAGCAGCAATATTATTTGGTATTCTCTACCAAGGCGGCGCCGAATTGGCGTTTGAAATATCGACCATATCTAAAGAGATGATTGTGTTAATTCAGGGGCTTATCATTCTGTTTATGGGGGCACTTGAATATATGTTTAGGCCAGTATTAATCAGCATATATCAAACGCTTGTTTATCGACCCAATAAACATAAAAATCAAAATATAGAAGGGGAGGCAAGCTAATGTTCGAATTGTTAATCACCGTTCTTGACTCAACATTAAGACTCTCTATTCCGTTGGTATTTGCTGCACTTGCAGGTTTGTTTTCCGAACGCTCGGGCATTGTCGATATCGGGCTAGAGGGTAAAATATTAGCCTCAGCATTTTTTGCAGCAGTTGTTGCCGCCGAAAGTGGCAGCATGTGGGTTGGGCTTATGGGCGGTATTGCTGCCTCTGTATTCTTGTCCATTATTCATGCAATTGCGTCGATCACCTTTCGAGGTAATCAAATTATATCGGGCGTTGCGATTAACTTTATTGCAGTAGGTTTAACGCCACTGCTTGGGCATTATTGGTATAAACGCGGCGGCAACACGCCCGCTTTACAAGATGCCGAACGGTTTATGCCGATCGAGCTGCCATTTGCTGAGGCGCTTAAAGATGTGCCCGTCGTCGGCTATATTTATGAGGAGCTTATTTCGGGTCACAATTTGTTGGTTTATATGGCTTTTGCAGCCGTTGGCTTTACTTATTGGGTATTGTTTAAAACTCGCTTTGGCCTAAGGCTGCGTGCCGTTGGCGAAAATCCAACAGCCGTAGATACGGCTGGTATCAGTGTGGCATTTTTGCGCTATCGTGCGGTTATCCTTTGTGGGGTATTATGCGGCATTGCGGGTGCGTATCTTTCCATCGGGCATGGCGCGGGCTTTGTGGTCAATATGTCTGCACAAAAAGGCTTTATCGCCTTAGCGGCATTAATTTTTGCAAAATGGAAACCGCTTAATGCACTATATGCATGCTTGCTTTTCGGGTTTTTAGAAGCCATTGCCATTCCGCTACAAAATTACGATATTCCGCTAATTGGCAAAATGCCAGTTCAGCTTATTCAAGCAACGCCATATGTGCTTACGGTAATATTATTAGCCGGGTTTATTGGCAAAGCCATCGCGCCAAAAGCCATTGGTGTGCCATATGTTAAAGAACGCTAGATAAACTAGATATAGGGAGTATTAAAATGAGCAACACCCCAGACCATGCGCTAATTGTCGTTGCAAAAAAGGCAATGGAAAACGCTCATGCACCTTATTCGAAATACCATGTTGGTGCGGCAATTCGAGCCGAAAATGGTAAAGTCTATGCGGGCTGCAATGTCGAAAACGCCGCATATCCCGAAGGCACCTGTGCCGAAGCGGGGGCAATTGCCGCTATGGTGGCAGATGGTGCTAAACAAATTAAAGACATTGTCATCATTGCTGTTGGTGACAATAAAGCAGCGCCTTGTGGTGGCTGTCGGCAAAAAATTAACGAATTTGCCGAACCTGACCTTATCATAAGTGTGGTCAATACAGCAGGTGATACGACCAGATTTTCACTTGGTGAAATTCTGCCTCATTCGTTCAAACTTGATGTTTAACTAACGCATAAATGCGAAACGGAGAATTTGATGGAAAAAATTATTGCTGAGGCAGTAAAAATTATTGCATCCAAAATTGGTGATTTCAAACCAGATGTCGGCTTGATCTTAGGCTCGGGGCTTGCCAGCCTTGTGGATGATGTGAGTGACAAAATTTCAATTTCATATAATGATTTACCTGGCTTTCCAAGCCATGGTGCAGGCGCTGTAACTGGGCATGGCACTAATTTAATATTGGGTATTTTAGGTGGGCAAAAAGTTGCTATTCTAGAAGGCCGTAAACATTATTATGAAGATGGCAACCCAAGTGCAATGCGGGTGCCGATGGAAGTTTTAAAGCAAATTGGCGTCAGTAAAATGATTGTAACCAATAGCGCAGGCTCGATGAACCCAGATGTGAAACCTGCTAATGTTATGCTCATTAACGACCATATTAATTATTCGGGCCTAAACCCATTAATTGGCCAAACGGGCGATGCACGTTTTGTCGATATGAGCGAAGCATATAGTCTTAAATTACGCGATTTAATGCAGGATGCTGCAAAAGAAAACGACATT
>JABSRY010000425.1 GCA_013214985.1 Hyphomicrobiales bacterium | reverse complement strand
AGAAATCGCAACAACGGGCACACCGTCACGGGCTTCTTGCATAATTTCTGTTGTTAAATCTAGCAATCTATCGGCATTAACCAATTCGGCCTTATTTAACAAAATCATATCGGCACAAATAAGCTGATCTTCAAAAAGCTCATGCAGTGATGAAATATGGTCAAGGCTTTCATCTTCAAGGCGTTGATCTTCCACCTTTTGCTCGTCATGTGCAAAGCGACCATTGGCTAAAGCTTCGGCATCTGCAACCGTAATCACCCCATTAATAGTAACTTTAGCTTTAATTTCGGGCCAATTAAATGCCTGTACCAAAGGTTGTGGCAACGCCAAACCAGATGTTTCGATAATTATATGGTCGACAGGCTCATCACGGGCTAATATTTTTTCAATTGCGGGTATAAAATCATCGGCAACGGTGCAGCAAATGCAGCCATTGGTAAGCTCTATAATGTCATCATCTTTACAATTTGGGTTTCCGCATGCGGCAAGCAAATCGCCATCAATGCCTAAATCGCCAAATTCGTTAATTATAAGGGCAATTTTTTTATCGCCAATATTTTCAAGCAAATGCCTAATTAATGTAGTTTTACCCGAACCTAAAAATCCAGTAATCACAGTAGCAGGAATTTTTTCCATTTTGTTTGCTTGCATATCGCTCTCCAAAATAAGTATTTACTTATTATTTAACCCATATTGGCAAACCTGCGACAATCAAAGCAACTTTATCCACTCTTTGTGCCATAAGTTGATTTAATTTTCCCTGAAAATCTCTAAAATCTCGACCGATTTTAGTATCGGGTACTAAACCCATGCCAAGTTCGTTAGAAACAAAAACAATGTTAATATCCGCATCATCAATAAGGTCACATAAATCATCAAACTCTTGTTCTATATCCAAATTCCCATACATTAAATTACTTATCCAAAGGGTAAGACAATCAACTAATATGGTTGAATTATGGTCTAAATCTTCTAAAAATGGTGTGATATTTAAGGGTTCTTCAATATTAATCCACATATCGTCGCGGCGTTGTTGGTGCAATATTATGCGGGCTTCCATGTCTGTATCCCCACCAAATTCACTTGGAGATGCGCAGGTCGCTAGGTAAAACAACTCTGCTCCACCCGAATTTTTTGCACGCTCTGCGTGCAATTCTAATGCTAAATTTTCGGCAAATTCGCTTTTGCCAGATCGTGCGCCACCCAAAATCAAATATCTCATTATTTCAAACCAACCCCAAAACCATTAATAGCTTAATTAAAATATAGGTTTATCTTAATATAAACTTATGGCATGTTGTTACAAGAAATTAAAATAATAAAACCCAGAAGTAATTAATGGGTTTTTAATGGGGATGTATATGTTTTCGTCTTTGGCCGAAATAAAGCAAGCTGCGGTAGAAAAAATAATACCCGATAAAGCCGCTTTTGATGCTGCGACACTGCGCCAAACTTTACTAACCAAGCCATTAGGCAGTTTGGGTAAATTAGAAGAAATCGCTATATGGCTGGCCAGTTGGCAACAAAATGGTTGCCCAAAACTTGACAATGTCGACACTATTATTTTTGCTGGCAACCACGGCGTTGCTAAGCATGGCGTATCATTATTTCCTGCCGAAGTAACCAAACAAATGGTCACTAATTTTAAAAATGGTGGCGCGGCAATAAACCAATTATGTGCGCTAAATGGCACCAACTTAAAAGTAATTGAATTAGATTTAGATAAACCAACCCAAGACTTTTCGATTGCCCCTGCAATGAGCGAAGCTGAGCTTATTGAGGCCATCAACATCGGCGCAAGTGCAGTTAGCGACGATGCTGACCTTATTACTTTAGGCGAAATGGGAATTTCTAATACCAGCTCGGCATCGGCTATTGCTATGGCATTATTTGGCGGTGAGGCTAGACATTGGACTGGTAAGGGCACAGGCTTGGATGTACATTCGATTGAAAAAAAGGCCGAAATAATTAGAAAAGCGGTTGGTTTTCACGAGGATTTTAGGCATGATCCGTTAGAAATATTACGCCGATTAGGCGGTAGGGAATTGGCTGCAATTTTTGGCGCTGTACTGGCCGCCCGCAAAAAACACATCCCCGTCTTATTGGATGGTTTTATTTGCTGCGCTGCCGTTGCACCGCTATATATGCTTAATCAAAGCGCTTTATCGGTTGCGATGGCAGGGCATTTATCCATGGAAATTGGCCATATAAGTTTGCTAGAACTCATTGATAAACCACCCTTATTACAAATGGACATGCGCTTAGGTGAAGGCAGTGGCGCAGTTGTTGCGCTTAGTATTGTGCGCGCTGCGGTTGCGACCCATAATGGCATGGCGACATTTGATGAAGCCAATGTTAGCAATATTGAAAGCAATAAGAATACTGAAAAAGTAAATACAAATCGGGCTTTATAATGCGCCAAATTTTAAACCAATTAAGATCTGCATTCATTACTTTAACCCGTTTGCCATATATTAAAATAGCCAATGATGATTTTGATTTAAAAAACAGTTTATGGGCGTTCCCCATTGTTGGAATTATTTTATTTATTATCGCTTACCCCATGATGCTTATATTTATTTGGCTTGGGATACCTAGTGCGGTATCATCAATAACTATCTGTTTTATAATCATAATTTTAACGGGTTCGTTGCATGAGGATGGCTTGGCAGATTGCGCTGATGGGTTAGGTGGGCATGATAAAACCCGTAGATTAGAAATTATGCGTGACAGCCATATTGGCACTTATGGCACATTGGCCTTAGTTTTTTCTATTGCTATACGCATTGCCGCTGTTTATTTTTTGTGGTTAGAGGGGTATTTATTTACTGCCCTAATTATAAGCTTAATGGCAAGTCGTGGGGCAATGGTGTTTATTCCGTTTTTTTGCAAACCTGCGCGTGATAACGGTTTGGCGGCGATATTTACCAATTTAGATTGGCGACAATTGGTTATTGGACAGGCCATAATTTTTATAATTGGTCTAGTTTTAATTGGGTATAATATTGTAATGGTTATGTTATTTTGCGTAGCCACAGCCTATTTGATCGCAAAATTTTCAACCCATAAATTCGGTGGCTTTACGGGGGATATATT
>JABSRY010000424.1 GCA_013214985.1 Hyphomicrobiales bacterium | reverse complement strand
TAATATAGATACTGTCTTTATTTCAATAAAATGCTTGTATGCCTGTTTGTGCTCGCCCCAATATAAGCGCGTGAACATCATGTGCACCTTCATATGTGTTCACAGTTTCAAGGTTTTGTGCATGACGCATTACATGATATTCAATTTGTATGCCATTGCCGCCATGCATGTCACGCGCTTCACGCGCAATGTTTAGCGCTTTACCACAATTATTACGTTTTATAATCGAAATCATTTCTGGCGCAACTTCGGCTTTATCAAACAAACGACCAACTTGTAGCGCGGCTTGTAAGCCCAATGCAATTTCGGTTTGCATATCTGCAAGTTTCTTTTGAAACAATTGTGTGCCAGCCAATGGTTTGTTAAATTGAATTCTATCAAGCCCATATTGGCGCGATCTAAACCAGCAGTCTTCAGCAGCGCCCATTACGCCCCATGCAATGCCATATCTTGCACGGTTCAAACAACCAAACGGGCCTTTCAAGCCAGAGACATAAGGCAATAAAGCATCTTCGCTTACAAACACGTCTTCCATTACAATTTCGCCCGTAATAGAGGCACGTAATGATAGTTTACCACCAATTTTAGGCGCCGAAAGCCCTTGCATGCCTTTGTCTAAAATAAAGCCTTTAATTTTACCATCATGGCCATCAGACTTTGCCCAGATAACAAATACATCTGCAATTGGGCTATTAGAAATCCAAGTCTTTGCACCATTTAATATGTAACCACCATCCACTTTTTTGGCATTGGTTTTCATACTACCAGGGTCAGAGCCTGCATCAGGTTCGGTTAAACCAAAACAGCCAACAAAATCACCACTAGCAAGTTTAGGCAAATATTTCTGTCTTTGCGCTTCCGATCCATAGGCAAAAATAGGGTACATAACTAAAGAGGATTGAACACTCATCATCGATCTGTAACCACTGTCAATTCGTTCAATTTCACGCGCGACTAACCCGTAGGATACATAGGATGCTGCAACACCGCCATATTCTTCGGGCAAAGTAACCCCCAATAGGCCATAATCACCCATTTTTTTAAAAATACTTCTATCCGTTCTTTCTTCCACATAATCGAGTATTATATTGGGCGCCAAATGTTCAGCGGCAAAAGCTGCAGCACTGTCCTTAATCATCCGCTCTTCTTCGCTCAATTGTTGTTCAAAAAGAAAAGGGTCTTCCCAATTAAAGGGTTGCAATTCTGGTTGATCCTTGGCTTTTAATATTGGTCTCTTATCCGTCATGCGCTTACTCTTCCTTTATCCCATAAATTAAACGTAGTTTAGACCCATTTTTTTATTTTTCATAACAATAATAAAAATAGACATTATGACTATTTGTGATAAAGGTTGAGCAGGAGGAGTAAAATGCGTTTAGCCTACTTACCAACAATTCCAGAGTTACAAGCCTTTGCAGCTTGTGCCGATTTGGGTACAACTACTAAAGCCGCCGAATATCTAAATTTAACTCAAAGTGCCATAAGTAGGTCGATAAATTCATTAGAAGAGCGGCTAGGGGTGAACCTATTTCATAGAGTTAAGCAACGGTTGCAGCTTTCAGACGCAGGTAAAACTTTTCAGCGCGATGCACACCGTTTGTTAGATGATCTGAATAAAACAGCCATGAGTATTATGGCCTTTGGTGGGCATAGTGAGCTTTTAAAAATTGCATGTTTGCCAACGTTTGCTAATCGGTGGCTTATTCCCAAATTGCATAAATTTCAAAAAATAGCACCAAACTTAACATTTGACATTTCCTCCCGCCTTTATCCCATAGATTTTGAAAAAGATGGTTTTGATGCGGTAATTCGCCGAGGCAACTATCAGTCAAACGATGATAATTCAATTAAAATTATGGATGAATATCTAATTGTAGTGGCGTCTCCAAACCTTATATCGTTTGAAAATAAAATCACCGATTTAGAGCTGATAAAATTACCTCTATTGCAACAAACAACGCGACCAACTTTGTGGTTGGATTGGTTTAAAAATACAGAAATAGACAGTAGAGCAATTCTCAGAGGTGCAAGGTTCGATCATTTTGAAATGTTGATAAGCGCCACAATCGCTGGGCTAGGGGTCGGCTTGGTACCCGAAATATTAATAGAAAAAGAACTCAAAGATGGCCGCCTAACATCTATTTCAGATAGAAAGCTCATTGGCGATGAACCATATACACTTATTTACCCAGCAAAAAGTAACGATATTATAGGTTTCACTAAGTTTAAGCAATGGGTCGAAACTGAGCTAAAGCAAGATTTTGCTTAGATAATTATGCTCAACCATTTGTCTAAAAGCATCAAACAAATGGCAGAGTTTAATCTATATTAATTATCGCCTATTTAGGGTCAAATGCATCCCTTAAACCATCCCCTAAAAATAGGAAACAATATAAACCAACCACAAAAAATGAAATCGGAAAAGCAATTTGCCAAATAGTACCATATTGCATCGTACCAGCGCCTTCATTAATCAAAGCCCCCCAAGATGTAAGCGGTTCTTGAACACCAAGCCCTAAAAAGGATATAAAGCTTTCAGTCAAAATAAGACTAGGCACCAATAAAGAAGCATATACAACCACAATACCCAATAGGTTAGGGATGATATGGCGGGTAATTAACCGAATGCCTTTAACACCAGTCGCTTGCGCCGCTTCAATATATTGCTTATTTTTAATTGCTAAAGTTTGCCCTCTAACAATACGCGCCATGTCCATCCACGAAAAAAGACCAATGCCGATAAATAGTAGATAAACAGATCGTCCAAACACCACAAAGATAATAATCAAAATAAACATATATGGAATTGACATAAGAATATCAACAAAGCGCATCATAAGATTGTCAATTCTACCACCGACAAAACCAGATACAGCGCCGTAAAAAACACCGATAATGACAGCAACTAAAGCACCAAGCACACCAACTAATAATGAAATTTGAGTGCCTTGCAAAGTCCGCGAATATATATCGCGGCCTAAATCATCAATACCAAAATAATGACCATTCGCAATTTGTGGCGCGCCCAATTCTCTAGCATTACCGATCAAATCCCAATCAATCGCTTCATAACCCCAAGGGGATAATAACATACCAAAAGTTGAGAAT
>JABSRY010000423.1 GCA_013214985.1 Hyphomicrobiales bacterium | reverse complement strand
GAATATTACTTTTATGTTTTTCGTATTTATATTCAATATAAGGGGCGAAGTTAAACAATTTTAACTGGCTATTGGTTACTTTAATACCTGCCGTGAGCGATAAATCTTTACGAGTTTTAGCAAAAATATTATTGTGGTGTTTATAAAGTGATGAATTTGAGCCGAGACTTGTATTGACTGTAAAGCCAGCACCTAAAGTATGTCGGCTACCGATTGTTAAACCGAGTTTTGTATTGGTTTTGAGTTTGTTAAATGATTTTTTTAGCTCAAATGATGGTGCTGCATTGAAACCAAGCGCGACGCTATGCTGATAACTGAAATTTTGTTTAATGCTGAAATCTAAGTCGCGATTTGCAGTGCCTGTATAGAAGGTCTTACTGGCTGATACGCGACCGCTCCAATATAATTTATCGGATAATGGCATTGCGACGGTTGCCCATGTGCCTAATTTAGTGGAATAAGCTTTTTTGTCGAAATTTTGTTTATTATATGCAATGCCTGCACTGTATTTATTGGCATTTTGTTTAAGTGTTAGGCCTAATTCGCTGCCAATATTATGGTTTAGAATTTTTTGACCCGTTAAGTAATTGGCAGACGCAGACAATTGCACATGGCCGTATAGGCCATCGATTATTTTGGGTGTATAGGTAACAGAAGCGAAGGCATTTAGATTAACACCACGCGAAGCCAGCCTATCGTCATTAAGTGTAAAAGGAACGCCGCCGATTAGCACTGTTTGATTGGTAACACCATGATTAATGTTGCTTTCTGGTGTGATATCGCCGCTCAAGCTTACGGACCAATCTTTTTGTAGATTAATATAGGCTAGATATTGATGAATTATTTTGGATATTTTATTTGGTATATTTTCGGCTTGAACCAACTTAAAGTGATAATGTGCGTGGTCGTAATTTTTTGTTTCAAAATAGGCACGAGCTAGTAGAAAGCGGATTTGCATTATAGACGGGTCTAACGTTAGTATTTGGTGGTAATATTGGATTGCCTGATCGAAGTTTTTATTTGCATGGGCTTTTTTTGCCGCGGCTGATAATTTATCGATCATTTCTGATTTTGAAATATATTCGACATTATTATCAGCAATGGATGTTGTGATGTTTAATGTTGTTAAAATACTAATTAGAATAATGATTAAAGTTTTACGCATATACAGTTACAATCTATCATTTGGCTTATTATGACCTAAGCGATTAGGTTAATAATCGCTTAGGGTGATTTTTGTTGTTATTGTTTTTCGGCAAAAATAGTCACTATACCAAGTTTATTTGTATTTTCTAAAATACCAACACCCGCCATTACGTCTGCATTGTCACCATAGAATAAGCCGTTAATATCGCCTTTTACCGATTCTTTAAAATTCAACTCGTTATTTAGAGAATTATCTGATGTAACGGAAAAACCAAACCCATTAGAATCGATCTTTTGGTTTGTTACGTCAAATGAACCGCCAAGAGTTGTTTTGCCAAGAGTTGTACTTAGTTTATTTTTTTCGAAATCTACTGTTGCGTTAAATGTTACTGAAACGGCTTTTGTGTTAGCAAATTTATATCCCGTACGGTCATTTGAAACGCTAGTTAAATTGCCCGTATAAGTAGCAGAATCTTTTGTTGGCATTTTTTTAGTTTCATTACCACTGATTATAAATCCACCGTAAGTTTTATCTTTATTAACATTATCCGTTACTTCCACCGACCATAAATTAACATCGGCATTGCCCTTATTTTTCGAAAACAAATTAGCTAATTTTACTATTTTATCGGCTTCACTATCTGTTTTATTGTCGAAGCCACCACCAGCAACTGTTGCTAGTTTGTATTCTTTACCATCAATTGATATATTTGCAGACTCACCTTTTTTAATTTCTTTTATTTCTATCGAAGCTGATGTTTTACGTAAATTTTCTCCATCTGTCTCGAAGAAGGCGGATTTTCTATCTATAGTACTACTACATGCAGCTAGGCTAGTTAATAGAGCTGTTGCTGTAAGTAATTTTAAAGTATTTTTTATCATTATATTCCCTTACGAATTTAATCGTTAATAAACTATTAACATTTGTAATTTAGATAATTTGGCAGCACATACAATATAAAATTATTCATTAAATAAAGTTATTCATTAATTATGAAGTGATCCACTTATTTATGTAATAATCCGTACTTTTAGGTGCGGAAAGCCGCTCGTTAGTTGGCCTTATTCTTCGATGTTGGTAGATCACATTTACACAACCCAATTAACCACGCAGATGAAAGAGCTTTTGGGATTTTAATTAAAAAATTTTTATCAAAAATAAGTTCTGTTTGAATAATGGTATTAAATGCTCAAATTGCGCAGATGAGCAAAACAAGAAAAATAATATCATTATAGAGTATGCTCTATAATGGCTAGATGTAACGAATTACAGAAGAGCTTTATTTACTAAATAAATTGTCACTCGTCTCTCAGAAATACGAGCTGCGGCGAGATGCTAAACATGCTTTAACAAGCTTGTTTTTGACAATTTAACAATACTGAATCTGAACCATCAACAAAAACATCTCTGAGGCCAATCCAAGAGTTAATTTTTGCTAAAAAACTTGGTGAAGAACATCTAGTTAAGGTAATGCTGTCTTTATAGTCCCCAGTGACTTGAATTCTTGTCCCGTTCCTAAAAGACTTTTGAGGTATTATGGTTTCGCCTAAATCATCATAATGTACTTTAAAATTTATGGCTTTTGAAGATGAACCTATGCCTTTAGCAATAGTATATTCAACAATTAAACTATCCTTATTATGGATAACCTTTAAATTTTTAGAAAAAGAAGCTTTATATCCATCGTTATAAGCCCATATTTTTTTATCCTGAAACGACAGAATCATAGTATCAGTAAAACAACCATTATCTAAATGAGAATACCAATTGCCGTCAATCGAATCATTTACATTTCTTTCATTTTGTTGCTCAATATCGGCTGTACAACCGGAAGGTGTCAACCTCATATGGACAGTTAATTAAAAGATAACATCTATTTGACATACCCTGCAGCGGATAGTGTGGGGAAGTTAACACAGTCATCAACAACCTTTCCCTGGTCATTCACCTGAATTGGGTTGATAGCCACGGATT
>JABSRY010000422.1 GCA_013214985.1 Hyphomicrobiales bacterium | reverse complement strand
TACCGTATCAGAAGTAACGGTAAGCCCCGATTTAAGGGTCGCAGTCGCCTATATATTACCGCTTGGCGGCATTGGCGGCGATGAGGTGGTAAAAGCCGCTCGCAGTCATATTCCCTATATTCGTTCGATATTAGCCCATAATTTAAGTTTAAAATATGTGCCAACGCTTAACTTTGTAAAAGATACTGCATTCGAAAATAAAACCGCAATGGATGAGCTGCTCAGCAACCCACATATCGCGCAAGATTTGGGCGAAAGACCAAGCGATGAAACTGAAGAGACAGATTCAAAAGATTAAGTTTGCTATTTTCTGGAGACAATAAACATAGCAGAACTCGGCTTTGGTTGCCGCTTCTGCACAATGGTAAAGCCTGCATCTGTTAGGCTTTGCTCCAATTCATCGGTTGAAAATACTTTAACCGTGGGTATCGCACCAAAAAACCGCCCAATCGGTAAAATATATTTCATATAGCCCATATTGTTGCCAAGGCAAATTGTACTGCTGATAAATAACCCATCTTCTTTTAGCAGGTCATAAACCTTGCTAATTGTGGCATTTTTATCTTTGACTAGGTGCAAAATACTTAAGCCCAAAACCATATCAAATTGCTTTTCTGGCTTAAACTCTTCAATTGTGGCTGTACGGAATGTAATGTTGCTAATTTCAGTTGCAGCTAACTTTTGTTGTGCAATTTCAATCATGTTGGGCGATACATCAATGGCATCAATATGCGCCACATAAGGCGCATGAACCAGCGCCGTACTGCCCGTTCCACAACCAAATTCCAACAAATTCATATCAGGTGTAAAATAGGATTGGGTTATCTCTAACTTTTTCTGATAAGCCACTTCATCGGCCACAGGCCGTTTAGCATACCCCTTAGCATATCTATCCCATATCTTAGCTTCACCCATACAACACTCCCCGATTCACTGTACTAACAATATTGGTGCATTTACATAAAATACAAGTGAAGTATTTGAAATCACCATTTTTAACGCAAAATTGCCCAAATTCTTACATCCAGTTATTCAGAGAGCGCGATCTAAAGCTTGAGTGAAGGGAAAAGATTGGTCAACGCGTGGAGGATAGCCTGGCCATTTGTAAAATGGGCAGGCACATACAAGTGCCAACAGTGAAAAGGGCGCAGCCCGCATGAACGTATAAATGCAAACTTCCAGAGCTAGTGTAGGATACTAGACTCGCTTTGTTTTAATAACTGAAATTGGTATTTGATGTAAACGTTGCTTAAGAAAGATAGCAGCTCACTAACACTCTGGAAGTTTGCATTTATAGGTTCGGCTACGCCTCTCTGTTGGTCACTGCGTGCGCTTGCATCCGCAAGCTTGCTACGCCCTAACGGACGGGCTCAGTCGCCAAGTTCACCAAAAATAAATTTTTGGTTCATCTCATTAGTATTCTGAAATGTATTAGCTCTCATCGCCCAGCATTTAATCGCGCTCACAGAATCACAGGGGTGATTGGGGGCAAACGAAAAACTCTGATGACTTTACCGCATGGCTACAGTATAAGTTCCAACAACTGCCCTATCATGGGCTACGGGAAATTAATTCGTAAAATCGGAGTCAGAGCCATAGCAAGACGCAAACGTGGAAAACCCATTCATGGGTGGGTAATACTCGATAAACCTTATGACCTTGGCTCGACCCAAGCGGTTAACATTGTGCGCGGTATTTTTGGCGCGCAAAAAGCGGGGCATGGCGGCACGCTCGACCCATTGGCAACAGGCCTTTTGCCCATCGCGCTAGGTGAGGCAACCAAAACCGTACCCTATGTGATGGACGGCGAAAAACAATATGAATTTACCGTAAAATGGGGCGAGGCGACCGATACAGATGATGTTGAAGGCGATGTGATAAAAACTTCAGATACGCGCCCAACCAAAGATCAAATTTTAGCGGCATTGCCAAAATTTATAGGCCTAATTTCACAAGTTCCGCCAAAGTTTAGCGCTATCAAAATAAACGGCAAACGCGCTTATGATTTAGCCCGCAGCGGTGAAGAAGTTATTTTACAACCGCGCAATATTCAAATTGATAGCCTAGACCTAGTTGAAATAATTTCAGAAGAAGCAGCAAAATTTGTAACCTCGTGCGGCAAAGGCACCTATATTCGCTCCATCGCGCGCGACTTGGCAGTCGAATTAGGCACGGTTGCCCATGTTACACGCTTAAATCGCATTAAAGTTGGGCATTTTAACCAAGATGATATGATTTCACTGGAAAAGCTGCGTGAAATAAGCCATAGTGGCGCCGATTTGTCAGAATGTTCTGACATTCTCATCTCGGTGGAGACCGCCCTGGACGACATCCCGGATCTGGCCATAAACCAAGATGAATTAAAAGAGCTTAAAATGGGTCGCGAGCTATTCGCTCGAAACTCAATTTCAGATTATTGCGGCGAAGTTGCTTGTCTTTGTGACGGCACGTTAATTGCCATATGCGATTATGATGGAATAAGCTTAAAACCAAAACGGGTGTTTAATATTGTTTAAATGCTTTTTCTATTAAGGAGAATATGATGTCGATTACTACAGAACGTAAAGCTGAGTTAATCAAAGAATATGCAATCAAAGACGGTGACACTGGTTCACCAGAAGTACAAATTGCAATTCTTTCTGAAAGAATTAAAAACCTTACAGATCACTTTCGTGCAAACAAAAAAGACAATCACTCACGTCGTGGTTTGTTGGTAATGGTGGCTACACGCCGTAAGCTTTTAGATTACGCTCGCTCAAAAAGCGAAGAACGTTATCAGAGCCTACTACAGCGTTTAGAATTACGCCGTTAGAAAACACTACCCTCTCAAGCACCAGCTTGAGGGGGTTTTTAATATACCCCGCCACTGCGCAATAAGGCGTAAGCGGATATGAAATGGAAAAAATATGTTTGATATATATAAACAAGAAATCGAATGGGCAGGCCGTACGCTAACCCTAGAAACTGGTAATATTGCTCGCCAAGCTGATGGCGCTGTAATGGTCACATATGGTGACACAACAATTCTTGCAACTGTGGTTGCATCTAAATCACCTAAGCCGGGTCAAGAGTTCTTCCCGCTAACTGTAAATTATCAAGAAAAAGCCTATGCTGCTGGTAAA
>JABSRY010000421.1 GCA_013214985.1 Hyphomicrobiales bacterium | reverse complement strand
TGGCAGAGTTTTACTCCGCCCGCAGTAATAAAACATTACCGCCTCTGTGGACTAGTTTTGCATTGCCGTTTACACTTTGCCGTTAACGGCCTTAAGGCGGGTTCCATCTACGGCCACCAGTTCACACCCATATAAATCAAGCTGACGGCACAACATGATAAAGTCCTTAAACACTTGGCGGAACGCGCTGCGGTTTTGGCACCTAAAATCAGCAATTGTTTTAAAATCTGGTTTCAAGCCACGCATCAACCAGATCATTTCAAGATTACGATGTGTTTCCACTTCCAAGCGCCGACTGGAACGCACACGGTTTAAATAACCATAAATGTAAAGTTTCAGCATATCAGCCGGATCATATCCTGGTCTGCCCGTGGCCTTTGGATTGATTCGGATGAAGCCCGTTGTTGCAAGATCAAGGCTGTCAACAAAAGCCTCAATAAACCGTACCGGGTTATCTTGTGCTACATAATCATCTACACATTCAGGTAATAGAAGCGTTTGTAAGCGAGAAATTCCTTGGATATGTTTCATGCTAAAGAGTACCATATTATTAGGCCTCATGGAATCCTAAATCGGTCAAATAGGGCGCATCAACCAAGCGAAAGGCATACTTAGCGGGCCATACGAATGAATATCTGATGCAGTGGTGTTTCCTTTCCCTCGAAGCACTTTTCGCTCCAGCTTGCGTGCCGGATGATTTGCCCATCTACAGCCGTGCCGATCAGCTCGGACAGCTCGTGCCATTCATGGTAAGCATAAAAGCGATCAAATGAGTCACGATCCTCGCCCGTGCCGCCCTTGACCGAAATAAACAGAAGCCCCCCTGGCCGAACACTTTCGGATACTCTTTTCAGGAGTTCCGGAAATACGGTGCGTGGCGCATGGTGCAATGACCAGCAAGCCCATAACCCATCAAACGCGGAGCGATAACTAAACTCCTCAAACTTCGCCACTGCGACGGTCAGGCCGTAAATTCGCTTTGCTTCAGCCGCCAGCCCCGCCGACCCGTCAATAGCTTTCACTTGGAACCCGTTTTCTATGAGCTTGGCTGAAGCCCACCCATTGCCACATCCTAGATCGCAGATATCGCCCCCCTTGGGCATCTCGCTCATAAAATATTCAAGCGCATCAATATCCTCGTGATGAGGCTTTCGTGCGGCATAAATCGTCGCGTTTTGATCGTAGTACGTTAGGGTTCTACTGTCAGTCTGTTTCAACGTGGAAGCATTTGAAATCTCGGCCATTTGAAAAATCCGTTGGGTAATTAGATGAAGGTTGAAGTCTTCCTATCCTTGCACCTTTTACGCAACAGCAAAAGTCTGAATTAATGGCATTTACTGTGCACGTATAGTTTTCACACAGTCTGCCTCGTTTGTGATATATAGCCAAACTCCCCCAAAAACACTGATTTCTTGTTGCATATTCTTTATCAGCATGTATTTTTTTCATAAATTAACTTGATTTTTCTTAAGGTGTCATTTCACACCTTCCCGCCAACTACCCCAATTTCATCATCTAATTCAAGCAGAATTAGCGTAATAATGAGACACTATTACTAATAGTGTTATTGGGGGCTATTTTCGAGTTCTGAAACGTGAGATAATTGGTTTAAAATCAATGCCAAATCCCAAAAAGGTTATTTTGAGTTGAGCTGAATCGTAAAGTGATGACCATAAATTCGATTCACTCTCATCATTTTTACTTATAAGTTTATGACATTCATGGTGTATAGTTTTGAATATCTCAACTAGATTTTTCTCATTATTTGCAACTTCATTTCCAAGATGAAAAAATAAATATTCATTCATTTGTGGATTAAACTCCCCCAACGGCACATCAATTAAAAACAGTCCTGGTGTATTTTTTCCAATTTCGTACCAAAAAGAATCATATCCTTGAGATCTTATTTCTCTACGAATTTCATGATGAGATCCTTTTAATGGAGCAAATGATGATACTTCTGAACCGAACGAACGACCTAATTCAGCTAGCTTATCAATTATGTTTTCTTTAATATCTTTTTGTTGTTTATAATCTTCCCAAAAATAATAAATAAACACTTTTGCATCTGGATCAGGGGTACCCAAATATGTCTGTGAAATCCACATAATTTTCCCTATTAATTAGTTATAAATCTATCTTCATATAACTGAATATTAAGCACTTAATTGTGAGCGTATCATTTTTAACATAGTTACATTTTGAGAGTATTCTTACTAGAATAAAAATATAACTTTAGTATATTGAGGTGTTTGATTATGAAAAACAAGCGGTGAATACACTATTACTAATAGTGTTATTTCATTGTTTTTTAAATTATGTTTTTAATATCTTGAATTCTGGAAATGATGTTTTTAGATAGCTCTATAGCTTTATCTGTCTCCAAATTTTTCCCCACACTATCACCATTGTTCAGCATAACTAGCACTAACCTATTTTTTTTAATAAAATCATCACTGTTTTGTTGAGAATCTATTATTTTATATGATAACCAAGTTAAAAAAATGGAAAAAATAATCCAGGAACCAAAGAAAACTGCGTAATTAAATTTTATAATAATGGTTTCTGTCAAGGGCAGAGTAAAACTCTACCACTAGGGCGGCGCAAAACAAGTCCACTTTGGTTTGACTGTTGATTTAAAATTGGGCAACTAGTTTCAAGAATATTGCCTATTACAGGCGGCATAGAATTAGGTTCAATAGCGGTATAAAGTTTTAGATTATGGTTTTGGATGTTTTATTATGAAGGGGCATGCCCCTTCATAATAAAATAGTTTTTTGTTTTTGGGGTTTAGCCTTGTGGTTATGGCTTGTTTTGTTTGTTTTTACTCTGGTTCAGTCGGTAGCTTTCGCCGTTCATCTCAAGGATATTGACATGATGGGTCAAGCGATCCAGAAGTGCGCCTGTCAAACGATCAGAGCCGAAGGTTTCGGTCCACTCATCAAAAGGTAAATTGCTGGTGACCATGGTTGAGCCGCATTCATAGCGTTGAGAGAACACCTCGAACAGCAGTTCAGCACCCGTTTTACTAAGTGGTATAGCCTGACGTGTCAAGGGCAGAGTAAAACTCTACCACTAGGGCGGCGCAAAACAAGTCCACTTTGGTTTGACTGTTGATTTAA